>NZ_JBGUAU010000008.1:0-196182 GCF_041820985.1 Evansella sp. AB-rgal1 | reverse complement strand
CTAAGAAAAAAAAAAAACAACCACACCTATAATAAGTGTGGTTGGAATAATGTTGAAAAGCTCTCTAGTCCATACTGTCCTCATTTTCCCTCCACTTTTTTTCTCCTACTTGATGAGTAGGATGCATAAAGCGCTCATCAGGTAAATCACGGTTCTTCATATTTGTTTCAAGGAATATCCGTGAGTTATCTGAACCAGGAAGTGGCGCTTCCTCTTCCTCTACCCAGTGATCACCGGACATGATAGCCGGGTCAATCTTATCACTCCAATGCTCTAATGGTGTCTCAGGATTTGGTTCGAATTCTCTTTTTTTCTTCATTTCATTTCTTCTCTTTAGGCTTTTTATCCATTACTTTTTTTGTAACGGAGTTTATGCTAGCCTGTTGCTCTGTTTGAACGGTTGAATGATAAACACCAAATTCCTGAGCGATTTCTTCACGATATTGATTTAAAAATTGATCTGCTTCTTTTGGAACTAGACGAGAACGTTTATTCATTTCGTCACCCTCCTTTTGCTTTTAGGGTGACCATTAAACAAGAAATGAAACTTAGGAATTTTTCCCTTTCGATTTCTTATCAACTTGATATATAAAGGCAAAAACTTCTGCAACAACTCCATACAACTCAGAAGGTATCTTATCATTAATGGAGAGTTCAGCTAACATTCCAGCCAAAGATGAATCATGTATAATTGGAATTTCAGCTTCTTCTGCCTGTTTTACTATCTCCTCGGCAATGATACCTTTTCCTGTAGCTTTGACAATAGGAGCTTCTTCTTTCTCATCATACGTTAATGCGGTTGCTTTTTTTCTCTTCCATTGTTCTTTCATATTCGAATGTCAACTCCTTGATAATCATTCACCTTGTTGATGAAAGTAGGAGGATCTATTTTAGGTTGTTTCCATATTACAGTAGAAAGTTTATAGTCAAGCTTGGAGAGACTTTCCTTTAACGTTGGTACTAAATCATCTATTATTCCTTGCGGTTTTTCCCTCTCGTTATAAACCGTAACAGAGATTATCCTATTTTGTATTTGAATGTCTACAATAACATCAGCTAAGTAACTCATCTCCAGAAAAAAAAGAATGCGGCAATAATCCCCATTTATCTCTCCAGAAGTATTTCTTTTTCCTTGCCATTGAATTGTAAGGTCACGGTATCTTCCCATAAAATAAAGCGGCAGCTGCATTACCATCTGCTGTAAAACAAAATTATTTTCCACAGACAGGAGCTGTAACGCTGTTAATCGATGAATCAAGAATTCCGCTTGTAACCTATTGTCAGTAGAAGGTGACGAGTGCTGAAGAAATTCGAGGAGCAAATTTTTTAATAATTCTCCTCTAGATAAAATATCACGACTATCATTCATCGGCATTCCTTTTAACCCTACCCTTTCGAATAAATGTAACAACGAAGCGGTAGTTATTTGTTCTTTAATGATTTGAACCGTCTCATCAGAACTAGAAACATTACGAAAATGTAAATTCTGTAACAAATGGTATAACTGGGGGAAGGTACGGAATAGACCTGAATCCTGTAAGCTATTCTTCAACTTTCCAATTGTTTCTCCAAATGATTGTTGTGAATAAAGAGTTTCCAAACATATAAATGTTTCTTTTGATATTGGTAACCCTCTTTTTATTAGTTGTATCAGTAGATTGATACTATCCTGATTGTTTCGAGAAGACTGTTGCACAAGGGCAATCCCATCCTTTACTTGCTTCGGTGAAAATGGTATTTGATCTCTTATTAATTCTGTCATTACCTTTTCCTGAACTTCTCCTTTGGTTAATCCAATCTGTTGCAAAAGAGGAGCACTATTTTTTTCTAAAGGAGAAACATTCTCTAATACTTTCAAGCGAGGTAATCCGTCTCCTCCCAACACTTGGAACCAGTACCGGGATCCCTTTTGTAATTGTGCTTCAAGTTTCGCTGTTATGGTCATACCACCTAGCTTCAATTGAGCTAATTGTCCAGGGTAAATTTGCGTAATCACACCTTGAAATAGTTGACCAGGTCGTAAATGAAACATTTTTGTGTTATTCGTATCAATTCCTTGCATTAAATTAACAAGGGATGAAGAAGGAAACATTTTTACTCCCCCAAAAATAGCAGCTTTATAACTAAAATAATGTCATTGTCTGTTGAACAGGTGTAAATGTACGTCGATGCTCTTTCGTAATTCCATACGTTTGTAAGGCTTGTAAGTGTTCTTTTGTTCCGTAGCCCATATTACTATTGAAGCCATATTGAGGATATATAAGAGCAAGCTCCTCCATGTATGTATCTCGGGTAACTTTTGCTATGACCGAACTAGCAGCAATACTAATACTTTTGGAATCACCTTTAATGAGTGACGTTTGAGGTATATTGACAGTTAATTTCATTGCATCTAATAATAAGTAATCAGGCTGTTGTTCCATTTTGCGAATTGCGCGCCCCATTGCAAGTTTCGTAGATTCATAGATATTCATTTGGTCAATTTCCTCGGTCGTCGCCATTCCTATACCATAACTAATTGCTCTTTCACGAATTATTTGATCAAATTCATCTCTTTTTTCTTTGGACAGTTTTTTTGAATCGGTTAATCCTGGTAAATAAAAGTCTTTCGGTAAAATAACACAGGCAGCTACAACAGGTCCTGCAAGCGGGCCTCGTCCCACCTCATCAACTCCACCAATAAAATCATACCCATTATTCCATAAATTTTCTTCATATTTTCTCATGACAAAGAATGTGTCTTTCAACTTTTGTTCCTTTGCCAATTTATTTTGCCATGAACGATGTATCGCCTGAACACCTTTACGCTCATCTTCTTTTATTAATTTGATAAACGGATCATTCGTATCCGTAATGGTTGCTAATCTTGCTTTAATTTCTTGAATTGAGTTTTCAACTGCCATGATTATGTAGGTCTCCTCTAAATAAAATAATACTGAGTGTCTTTTTCCTTATTGGTATGTCTACCCTGAAAATACTGTTATCAAGTGGAGTTAAACTATCATGTATTAACAACTTTGTTGGTTTGTATTCCATTCGTTCCAGCCTGCTCGCTTTCCTAGGGGAGCTGCCGAGTCACCTTCGTCAATTCCGCCTAAGCACGGTGTCTCGCCCCTACTCTTCTTCCCACAGGACTTTGAATAAGCATCATTGAAACCACACCGCACGAAGAAAAATGCGTTAGCATTTATCAAGGAGTCTTGCTGGCTTCTACTCATTCCAAAGAAAAATGAATGTTACTATAATACTTCATAACGTATTTTCATCCATCATGGTCAAATTTAACTTTCACCAAAGGATCTGTTCCAAATAAGATAGAGCTGAAAAAGTAAAGCTACTTTTTCAGCTTAATTTTGGTGGATATTCCAACGAAATGTTTCCAAGAGTGCCCGAACGAAATTCTCGAAACAATAATTCAGCAACTCGATCATAATCAATCTGACCGCCAGCCATGAGACAGCCTCTTTTTCTCCCTATAACATCGTATAGTTCAACGATATCTTCAGGTATTTCATCTAGTTGATATCTATCCTTTAATCTTTCGGGATAAGCTTCACGCAAGTATTTCAATAAGAATACCGTTGTATCTTGAAAATCAAATATGGTCTCTTTAATTGCACCTGTCAACGCTAAGCGATAACCAACGGCTTCGTCTTCAAATTTTGGCCACAAGATACCAGGTGTATCTAATAGCTCCATCTCTTTCCCTACTTTTATCCACTGTTGTGCTTTTGTTACCCCAGGCTTGTCTCCAATTTTTGCAATGCGTTTATTCGCAAGTCGATTAATAATAGTTGATTTCCCAACATTCGGAATACCTAATATCAATGCCCTTATTGCTCTGGGGTTCATCCCTTTTGATTTCCACTTCGTAATAAGTGGTTCTGCTAATTGAGTAACAACTTGAGGAACCTTTTGTACTCCTGTACCTTTTTGAGCATCAATTTGCAGTACTGCGAAATTCTTCTTCTTAAAATAACTCATCCACTGTTCTGTAGCAGCAAGGTCTGCTAAGTCCGATTTATTTAATAAAATCAATCTTGGTTTCCCTTTTGCTATTTCATCTATAACCGGATTTCGCGAGGATAAGGGAATACGTGCATCCACCAACTCCATTACAACATCAATTAATTTAATTTTCTCTTTTGCTTCTCGTTTTGCCTTGGCCATATGACCAGGAAACCATTGTATAGACACGCTAAAACCTCCTACTCAACAATACGTAAATCAGAGAATGGCCAGAAGACTAGGTTCGCCTTACCCACTACCTCTTCAAAGGCAACTACCCCAATATGACGACTATCTTTACTGTGTTGACGATTATCTCCCATGACAAAAATATGACCTTCAGGAATTCGATCATAACGTGTAACTTCGTTCAGATGGAAGTCTGCTGTATATGGCAACCTCGTGGCACCTTCTTTAAAACCATCCAAATACGGTTCTTCTACCTTTTCTCCATTAATATATAAGACATCATTTTCATAATACAATGTATCACCAGGTAGACCTATTACTCGTTTTATATAATCTTTATTCTGCGGAGCATGAAAGACGATAATATCAAATCGATCAGGTTCACCAATGGTATAACCAATTTTATTAACTATCATACGATCATTATGTTCTAATGTTGGCATCATAGATTGGCCATCAACTACAATTGGTGCAAAAAAGAAGTATCTAATTACAATAGCTAGTAACAAAGCAACTGCTACTGCTTTGATCCACTCCCATGATTCAAGTTTCGTCATTCGTTTCACCCTCCAACTTCTCATTTTTAGTTGCTGACTATGAAACTGTACTAACTATATGTATGTATAAAAATAGTTACTTTTTATTTACTTATTTACTTATTTACTTATTTACTTATTTTATCATATGCCACACTATAACTCGTACTAATTTTCTCGAAAAAGCAAAGCTTTGTATGAAAAAGAGGACTTGTTTCCAAGCCCCCTTTGATTCATTATTTTTCTCTAATACGAGCTGCTTTACCACGAAGTGCACGTAAGTAATAAAGCTTCGCACGACGTACTCTACCTCGGCGAGTTACCTCGATCTTATCGACACGTGGTGAATGTACAGGGAATGTACGTTCAACACCTACACCGTAAGATACCTTACGAACAGTGAATGTTTCACTAATTCCAGATCCTTTAAGTTTGATTACAACACCTTCAAACACCTGAATACGCTCACGAGTACCCTCAACAACTTTTACGTGTACACGTAATGTATCCCCAGGACGGAATGATGGTAGATCAGATTTCAACTGATCTTTCGTAATATCACGAATCATTTGTTCCATTCTGTTCGCCTCCTTCCCTCCAGACATTCATACCTCTTAAAACTGGCAGCGGAACATCTTGATCAAATGGCTAAAAGCCACAAAAACTATAATACCATATATTAAGGCTGGTCTCAACTATTATCTTGATTTTCTCTTAATTGCTTTAAAAAAATTTCGTCTTCCTGTGTTAACTTCATCTGTTCCAGCAAATCAGGCCGTCGTTCAAATGTCCGTTGTAACGATTGTTGTCGTCTCCATTGGTCAATCCGTTGATGATGACCTGAAAGCAACACCTCTGGTACTTCATAGTCTAAAAACTTTGCTGGACGTGTATAATGGGGATATTCCAGCAATCCAGTACTATAAGAATCTGTGATAGAAGATGTCTCATTTCCCAGTGCCCCAGGCAAGAGTCGTGTAACACTATCAGCGATTACCATAGCTCCTATTTCTCCACCTGTTAATACATAATCCCCAATGGAAATTTCATCGGTAACTAGGTGCTGTCTAATTCGTTCGTCATAACCTTCATAATGACCACAAATAAGAATGATATGCTCTTCTTTTGCTAACTCTTCCGCCTTCTTTTGACTGTAGCGCTCTCCCTGTGGGCAAAGTAGAACGACTCTAGGAGAAGAATAACTTCCGGCCTCTAGATGCTCTCTCGTTGCTTGTACAGCATCAAAAATGGGTTGTGGTGTTAATACCATTCCACCACCACCGCCATAAGGATAATCGTCGACACGATTATGTTTGTCCTTTGTATATTCTCGGAAGTTAATAACATCATATTGAACAAGCCCCTTTTCCTGAGCTTGCTTCAAGATAGAATTATGGAAAACACCAGTAAACATTTCTGGAAACAAAGTTAAAACAGAAATCTTCATTACTCGAGCAACCCTTCCATCGGTCGTATAATAACATTCTTTTCATCAATATTAATCTCTACTACTACTTCATCAATATATGGAATAAGGATATCTTTTCCTTTTTGTCTACGTTGAACAACCCATACATCATTTGCACCTGGTGATAAAATCTCTCTTATTTTCCCTAGTTCATCTCCTTCTACTGTAAATACAGTAGAACCGATGATTTCATGATAATAAAACTCACCTTCACTCATTTCATCCTCTAATTGATCATGATGAATCTGTAATAATGAACCTTTAAACTGTTCTACATCATTTACATTCGGATAGTTTTCAAACGTAAGTAAATCAAATTGTTTATGTTGGCGCCATCCCGTTATTTTTAGAGGGGTACGCTCCCCAGTTTCTTTTAAGACATATAGGGTATTTCCAGTAGCATACCTTGCTTCTGGAAAATCTGTTCGAGAGATTACTCGAACCTCACCACGAATACCGTGAGTATTTACGATTTTGCCAACATTAAGCCAATCAGTCATCTTCTTCTACGCCTCCTTGGCGAATTTCATGAACAACTCCATCTTTTATAACAATTTCCGTTCCTTTCATTATTTCTTCCCAATTATCTCCTTCTTCAACCTGTTCAATCATTTGAATTGTTCCTTCACGAATCTCTGATCCTAGTTCCAGTTCATCTAACTGGCCTAACTTTAATTCCAAATGTCTTAGACGTTCTTTTCTTCTACTAACTTCACGTTGAAAGCTTTCTTTTAATGATGTTTGATAACTCACATTATTTTTATTCGCTTTTAATTTTTTATGTAAAACAAACTCAAGCTGCTGAATTTCTTTATTCAATTGATATTGCCTACTAAGAAATTGCTCCTTCAGTCTCGTTTTGCTTTTTTCCGTTAGAATTTGCTTCACAATCACTTTTTTTATGATTTCCACAAAACCACACCTCCGCATATAATTTTGTCAGAGAATATATCTTTTGGTTAGCGTTCTTATGTTGTTGTAAAGTTCCAATTTCTATGTTTGAAAACAGTTAAAAATTTATGAAAACAAAAATCTATATATATGGAAAAAGGGAGAGGACACTCCTCACCCTTTACCCAATCTCTAAATTAATACGCTTGTCTTTATTTGCTCCAGCTGCATTTACAACGGAACGAATTGCTTTGGCAATACGACCTTGCTTCCCAATTACTTTCCCCATATCATCCGCATGTACTTCAAGCTTTAGTGTGAGTGATCGACCATTTTCAACCTCTGTCACACGAACGTCTTCTGGGTGATCTACAAGGGCTTTTGCTATTGATTCTACTAGTACTTTCATGTCACTCACCCTTTTGGGTTATTTCCACACGAAAAACTTATTTACCGTTCTTCGCATTGTGAAGCTTTTCCATTAGGCCTACGTTTGAGAACAAGTTACGAACAGTGTCAGAAGGTTTTGCTCCGTCTAACATCCATTTCAATGCTTTTTCTTCATCTACGTTAAATTCCACTGGGTTTTTCAATGGATTGTAAATTCCAAGCTCTTCAATAAAACGTCCATCACGTGGAGAACGAGAGTTAGCAACCACTACACGATAGAAAGGAGATTTTTTAGCTCCCATACGCTTTAAACGAATTTTAACTGCCATGTGTTTCACCTCCAAATTTCATTCACACAATTAAGTATATTATCATAAACTTCGCTGAGTAACAACCCCAGTAAAGTAAAAAAACTTTACACACCAAATTTTACATAAAAGGAAGATTAAATCCGCCCTTTTTCTTTCCTTTTCCTTTTTGCATTCCCGCCATTTGTTTCATCATTTTCTTCATCTCGGCAAATTGCTTGATAAGTCGATTCACTTCTTGGACGGTAGTACCGCTACCTTTAGCAATTCTGCGTCGTCGACTAGCATTTAAAAGGGAGGGATCTTGTTTCTCGGCTTTCGTCATAGATTGAACGATAGCTTCAATATGTCCCAGTTGTTTATCATCTACTTGGACATTTTTTAACCCTTTCATTTTACCTGCACCTGGAAGCATCCCTAATATTTCATCTAAGGGCCCCATACTTTTTACTTGATTTAATTGCTCTAAAAAATCGTCAAATGTAATGTCATTTGTACGCATTTTACGCTCTAGTTCTCTTGCTTTTTGTTCATCAACACTAGATTGGGCTTTCTCAATAAGAGTTAACACATCCCCCATCCCTAGTATGCGAGATGCCATTCGTTCTGGATGGAAAGGCTCGAGCGCATCTACCTTTTCTCCCATACCAGCAAATTTAATTGGTGTATCTGTAACTGCTTTAATAGATAATGCGGCACCGCCACGTGTATCTCCATCAAGCTTCGTTAGAACAACACCTGTTATTCCAAGCTTTTCATGAAAACTTTCGGCTACGTTTACTGCATCTTGACCTGTCATAGCATCAACTACCAATAATATCTCGTCTGGTTTCGTTAGCTCTTTAATTTCAGCTAACTCATTCATTAAATCTTCATCTACATGTAAACGACCAGCAGTATCAATAAGTACATAATCATGATGATCTTCTTTCGCCTTTGTCATTGCGTTTTTCGCAATTTCAACAGGGCTCACTTGATCACCCATAGAAAAAACAGGCATATTCAACTGTTTTCCAAGTGTCTCCAACTGTTTAATTGCAGCAGGTCGATATATATCCGCTGCAACCATTAACGGTTGTCGATTATGTTTTTTTCTTAAATGATTTGCAAGTTTTCCAGTAGTTGTTGTCTTACCAGCACCTTGTAAACCTACCATCATAACGACAGTCGGAGACTTTGAGGAAACAGCAATTTTACTTTGTTCCCCACCCATAAGTGCCGTTAATTCTTCATTTACTACTTTAATAACTTGTTGACCTGGTGTTAGACTCTGTAGTACCTCTTGACCTATTGCTCTTTCTTTTACATCAGCAATAAATTTTTTCACAACTTTAAAGTTTACATCCGCTTCCAGTAGCGCAAGTCGAACCTCTCGCATCATTTCCTTCACATCAGCTTCGGAAACCTTACCTTTACCACGAATTTTGTTTAAAGTACCTTGCAAACGTTCTGCTAAACCTTCAAATGCCATTTATTTGCCCCCTATTCCAGCTTCTCGAGCTCATCAATAATCTCGATCATAGTATCGGGACTTCCTTTATCCTGTATAATTAACTTCAGTCGTTGAAGCAAAGACTGTCGCTCCTCATACCGTTGTAAAAGCATCAACTTATTTTCATATTCCTCTAACAAAGCTTCTGTACGACGAATATTATCGTAGACCGCCTGTCGGCTAACAGTAAAATGTTCTGCGATCTCACCTAATGACCAATCATCTAGATAATACATCGTCATATATTGATTTTGCTTATCTGTAAGAAGCATTTGATAAAAATCGTACAAATAGTTCATGCGGATTGTTTTTTCAATCAAAAATCACACCGCCTTGTTAAGGTGTTTTGCTTTACACTAGTTATCATATAAGACAGAAGGAAGACTGTCAAGTTTTTTACCTTGACTCATTAAATTTTATTGATTTATTTTCCGTCTAAAATGGAAAGTATTTTTATCTAGTAAGTCAATCTTTCCTCAATTGTAGTTATTTACTTACATGGAATCTAGCCTGAAAATACATGATCATAACTGGACCCCTAAACTTATATTGAATACTAACTTTGCGGGCTCTTATTCCATTCGTTTCAGCCCATTCGCTTTCCTAGGGGATCTGCCGAGCCTTCTACGCTCCTTCGTCGCTCCGAAGTCTCGCCTCTGCTCTGCACCCCACAGGAGTCTCATGGGCTTCCACTCATTCCATATAAAGTGGATAGTTCTAAACTACTTGATGACGTATTTTCATTCGCCATGGTGCAAATTTCATGCGTCCTTAAATCATTTATTGTTCTGCTGCTTCTTCTGCTTTTTCCAGTATATCTGAGAATAAGCCGTGTACGTATTGGTCTGCGTGGAATTCTTGTAAATCGTCCATACCTTCTCCTAGTCCTACGAACTTAACTGGTATATCTAACTCATGACGAATGGCTAGTACAATCCCGCCTTTTGCGGTACCATCAAGCTTCGTTAACACGATCCCAGAAACATCTGTTGCTTCCCCAAATGTTTTCGCTTGGCTCATGGCATTTTGACCTGTTGTAGCGTCCAATACTAACAACACTTCATGCGGTGCATCAGGTATCTCACGAGTAATAACCTTTTTCACCTTTTCAAGCTCTTTCATTAAGTTTACTTTATTTTGCAACCTTCCAGCAGTATCGCATAACAACACATCTGCCTGGCGGGATTTAGCTGCTTGTATAGCATCAAACATTACAGCGGCTGGATCTGATCCTGCTTGTTGTTTTATTACATCCACACCAACACGCTCTCCCCATACTTCTAATTGTTCAATAGCCCCCGCACGGAATGTGTCTCCTGCTGCTAATAACACATTTTTCCCTTCTTGCCTAAATTTGTGTGCAAGTTTTCCAATTGTCGTTGTTTTTCCAACCCCATTTACACCTACGAAAAGAATCACAGTAAGTCCATCCGTCTGCATGTTTAGCTTTGTCTCTTCTTCTGATTTTTGAAGAAGCTCTGCTAACTTTTCAGAAATAACTGGTTGGATATCAATTGCCTCGCTAATATTTCTCGTACGAGCTTCATCTTTAAGCTCATCGATTAAGTCCATAACAGTATGAACACCTACATCAGCAGAAATTAAAATATCCTCCAACTCTTCGAAAAACTCTTCGTCCACTTTTCGATAATTTTTTACGAGGTCATTCATTTTTCCAACAAAGGAGTCACGTGTTTTCGTCAAACCATCTTTAAACTTTTCTGTTACACTATCTGTTTGATTTGTAATTTTTTCTTTCAGTTTCTTAAAAAAGCTCATTGATATTTCCTCCATTGTTCAATTTATCTAGCACCAACTAATTCTTCACTTTCTTCTAATCGAACACTCATTAACTTCGAAACACCCGACTCTTGCATCGTCACTCCATAAAGAACATCCGCCTCTTCCATCGTTCCTTTGCGGTGGGTAACTACAATAAATTGCGTTTCGTTACTAAAGTCTTTTAAGTATTGTGCAAACCTTACCACATTCGCATCATCAAGGGCAGCTTCTACTTCATCTAGTACACAAAATGGAACAGGGCGAACCTTTAAAATAGCAAATAACAACGCAATCGCAGTTAATGCTCTCTCTCCCCCTGAAAGAAGGGCTAGATGTTGAAGTTTCTTTCCAGGAGGCTGCGCAATAATATCTACCCCAGTATTTAATAGATCCTCTGGTTGAGATAACAATAAATCAGCTTGTCCTCCACCAAACAATTCTTTAAAAACAAGGTGGAAATGCTCTTGAATTTGGTCAAACGTTTCTTTAAAACGTTTTGTCATTTCATTATCCATTTCTGAGATAACCTGGTGAAGAGTTTCTTTTGCTTCCTCTAAATCTTCTTTTTGTTCTAAAAGGAATTCATACCGCTCTTTCACACGATCATATTCTTCAATAGCACCTACGTTTACTGTTCCAAGCTCCTCTATTGACATTTTGATGAGTTTTACTTTCTTTTTCGCTTCACTCAATTCTAATTCAAGAGGATAATTATTTTTTGCACCTTCGTAAGAAAGCTCATATTCACCTTCTAGTTTATTGAGTCTATTGTCCAGTTCAACATCAAGTCGATTTACACGAACTTCTGTTTCATGCATCGTTGTAGAAGTGAATTTGAGCTGTCTTTTATGCTCTTTTAATTCATTCTCTGTATCATCATGCTCCTGTTGGATAGATAAGCGTTCTGATCTTCGCTTGGAAATAAGCTGTATCGTTCGATCTTTTTCAGCTCGTCTCTGTTCAATCACATCTTCTAGGGAATCAGCGCTTTCTGATTGAGAAGACATGTCCCTTTCTAATGTAATAAACTCCTTCTCCTTTATAGATAATGTTGAGGCTGTTTGCTCAAGTGAATCCTTAAGACGTTTGTAGGCTTCATTCGTGTAATGTAGTTGTTCTTCCTCTTTCGCAAGCCTTATTTTTAACTCAGTAATCTCTCTGGACAATGTTTCTTTTGTCGTTTTTTCATCTTCCTGACGTTTAGATAACTCGTTAATTTCGTCTTTTAACGACTCAATCGTATAATCACTTTGTTCCATTTTCTGAGATAACAAACTCATTCTATCTTTCTTTTCTTGAACCTCTTCCTCAAACTCATTCTTTTCTAAATCATAGATTTTTAAGCGTTCATTTACATTTTTCTCAGAAAGCTCTAGTTCTTTTACTAGTTGTTTTTTCTGTTGTTCTTCTTCTCTTACAGCTTCCCCTTCAAGCTGTAATTTCTTCATATCAGATTGTAAATTGCCCAATTCCTCTTTTATGTTCGCAACATTTCCTTGAAGGTTATCCGTATCTTGTTCTAATTGGTCTAGCTTTTCTGTCACACGCTCTAATTCCTGCTGCCTACCTAATATCTGACTCTGTTTTTGCTTAATACTTCCTCCTGTCATTGCCCCCCCTGGATTAATAACATCCCCCTCAAGGGTTACAATTCGGAACCGATAACGGACGGACCGCGCAATACTATTAGCAGCTTTCATATCTGTTGCAATAATAATGTTACCTAATAAGTGCCCAAAAATATTGTCATATTGTTTTTCAAAGGTCACTAGATCTTTCGCTACCCCTATAAAGCCTTGCTGTTGTTTTGCTTCGTACAAATCTTGCCCTTGAATATTCCTTGGCTTTATGACGTCCACCGGTAAGAAGGTAGCACGTCCTAAGCGACGTTGCTTTAGGAATTCAATACCTTTTCTTCCCGTCATTTCATTTTCAACAACAACATGTTGTTGAGCAGCACCTAATGCGATATCAATGGCAACTTGATGCTCAGAAGATATTTTTAATAATTCTGCAACTGCTCCTTTAACACCTGTAAACTGGCGATCTCGTTCCTTTAAAATTTCCTTTACTCCTTGGAAAAAACCGGAGTAATCATTTTGCATTTCTTCAATAACCTCTTTACGAGATTTCAATTGCTGAACATGTCTAATTGCCTCGTATAATAATTTTTCTTTTTTTTCATACTCTATTTCTTTTCTTTCAAAGGTAGCCCTTTTTTCTTTATATAATGTCAATTTCTCTTGTAAAACTTCTTGTTGCATTTCCCATTCTTTCAAAGCACTTTGTAAGCTTTGATTTATTTCTTCACGATTTTGGAGAAGGTCTCCGTTATCTCGTTCCACTCTCGTATGTTTCTCCTGCTGTTTCTGTAGCTGTTCTTGGATATATCGTAGTTCATTTTTATAAGATGATTTTTTATTTAATACTTCGATATACTCAGCCTTCAAGTGCTCAAGTCGCTCTACCGTATTTTGCTCCAAGGATTGTAGTTTCTTTTCATTTAATTCCAAGGTAATACGTGTTTGTTTCACTTTCTCTTTATACAGATTAAGTTGTTCCTCTTGAGTTTGAATCTCTATCTGAAGTCTCTCTTTTCGGGATGCTAGTTCCGATAATTCTTCTATAAATTGTTCGCGATGCTGAGCAAAATTCTTTTTACGTTCCTTCCATACTTCTTTTTGTCCTTCCTGTTTTTCTAATTCTTCACTTGTTGCTAACAAGATATCTTGTAAGTCATTAATAGACTCATCTATTGCTTGCATGTCCGAACGATATTTTTCAATGTTCGCTTCATATTGTTTAACAGTAGCTGTAATACCACTTTCTTTGTCTTGTAATGATTCTAGTTTTTGTTTTTCATTTTCCCACGTTTCGTGCAATTGTTCGATCTCTTTTACTAAAACACCCACTTCTACTTCTTTCAATTCCGCTGTTTTTTCTATGAATTCTTTCGCAATAGAAGCTTGTTCTCGTAAAGGTTCAACTTGAGATTCTAATTCATGGATAATGTCTTTTACTCGATTTAAATTATCTTGCGTATCATTCAGTTTTCTTTCTGATTTAATTTTTCTATTTTTATATTTTAAAACGCCTGCAGCCTCTTCAAAAATCATTCGACGTTCTTCTGATTTACTACTTAATATTTCTTCTACTCGTCCTTGTCCAATAATTGAAAAAGCTTCTTTTCCCAAACCTGAGTCCATAAATAGTTCTATGATATCTTTCAATCGACAAGGTTGCTTATTAATTAAGTATTCACTTTCACCTGAACGATAAACACGACGAGTTACCGCCACCTCACTATAATCAATAGAGAAGTGATTGTCTTCATTATCAAGTACAAGAGTAATTTCTGCCATGTTTAGTGGCTTTCTACTGTCACTTCCCGAAAAAATGACATCCTCCATTTTGGCTCCACGGAGATTTTTTGCTGATTGTTCACCAAGAACCCACCTAATAGAATCAGAAATATTACTTTTTCCACTACCATTCGGTCCTACTACGGCGGTTACACCTTTAACAAAATCAATGGAAAGCCTGTCAGCAAAGGATTTGAAACCAACGAGGTCCAGTCGTTTAAGGAACAATGCCATTCACCTCTATCTACGTTCTCATTTTACTACCAATGTGTAGTAATTCTTTAACTAATATATTTTACCATAATAGAGCTATACGATAAACGGATTCTTCTACATACTAGTCTTTTTCATAGAGCATGTTACAATAAAAGAAAATGCTGGTTTATTATTTTTGACGATGACCACATGTGTTCTACATATTATGTAAAGTAAAGGAGTGCTCAAGATGAGTATAAGGGAAAAAACGAGAGAGAATTTAAATCAGATGATTGAGGAAATAAAGACGAAGCTTCAAATTGTTAATGGTGCAGCAATGAAAGCAGAGTATTACTCATTAGAGAGATTTGATGACGTAGAAGAGCTTTATTTAATGGTGATAAAAAAAGAGCGTTTCAGTGTTAGTGAGATGGATGCTATAGTAACAGAACTTGGGAATCTTCGGGATAAATAAGTGAAAATGATGACAATTTCATATTAAAACTTTTAACAAGAGGGTTCTAAAAGGTTAATAAAACTTTTGGACCCTCTTTTTTTAAGTTTGGTTCTCCTTCTAATCTATACACCAAAGCCTATTACTTTTCATATAGTATCTAAGGTTTTTTAGTATTGGTGTAGGAAAGGAGTTTGATGATGGAGTTAACTGCAACGCACTGGATATATTTACTCGGAACAATAGTAATAATTGTTACTATGTTATTCCGCCAAAATGTCGTGGTTCCTGCTATCTTGATGACTTTTCTTGTTGGTTTATTTTATAGTGGTTCCTTTATTTTTGGATTACAAACGATGTTTAATGCAAGTTTAACAGCTGCTGGAGAGTTATTTAATATCTTCCTTATCATTGCTGTTATGAAAGCATTACTACATGCCTTAAAAGATATGGGCGCGGATGAGCAAATGATAACGCCCTTTCAAAAAGTAATGATAAATGGTCACATTTCCTTTTGGGTAATTATCTTTGTCACCTATGCTATATCCTTATTTTTCTGGCCAACACCTGCAGTTCCTTTGGTCGGTGCTTTGCTTATACCTGTAGCTGTTCGAGCTGGGTTACCTCCCATCGGTGCAGCAATAGCCATCTCTCTTGCAGGTCAAGGAATGGCCTTGTCTTCTGATTACATTATTCAAATTGCCCCAACACTTAGTGCTACAGCAGCAGGAATAAGCGCAGATCGTGTTGCGGATCAAGCGTTTGTACTTTCTATTATTACTGGTACAGTAGCAATTACTTTAGCTTATTTATTAATTCGAAAAACAATAAAACGACCATCAGATCAACACTTAAAAGCATGGGAAAATATGAAATTCGATGGTATTGAAGAAGCACAAAAGGTATCCGAAAAAAATAAGCCATCAAGTAAAGGAAGGTATATTTTTGCAGCATTAGTTCCCCTTTCCTTTTTCGTCATTGTAGTTTATATGTTACTATCAAAGTTCTCAGCAAATTTTGCTGATATAGAAGGAGGTTCAGGTGCAGCTCTCATCGGAGGAACAGCCTTGATACTCCTTATATTTGCAGCGAGCTTCACTGATTTCCGCTCCTCGTTAAACAATGTAAGTGGATATATTGTTGATGGATTCCTGTTTGCATTTAAGGCAATGGGTCCGGTTATTCCCATTGCTGGCTTCTTCTTTGTTGGTAGTGACGAACTCTCCGCAAAAATATTTGGAACAAGCGTAGATAGTGCACCTGCATTACTATTTGAGTTAGTTCAAGCAGGACAACAAAGCATTCCAAACAGTCCATTTATTGCTGGATTCAGCATTCTGCTAATAGGTATGATTACTGGGTTAGACGGTTCAGGGTTTTCTGGGCTTCCTCTTGTGGGTTCGTTAGCAGGCTCCATTGGACCAAATATTGGCGTTGATCCAGCAACACTCGCTGCAATTGGTCAAATGGGATCCATCTGGGTTGGTGGCGGTACCTTAATAGCCTGGTCGTCACTTGTTGCAGTCGCTGGTTTTGCGAAAGTACCTGTTATGGATTTAGTTAGAAAGAGTTTTTTCCCCGTAATTATAGGGTTAGTTGTTTCCACGTTTCTTGGATTATTGTTTTTATAACGAAAGAATAGACAACAGAAGGAGATTCTTTCTGTTGTCTATCCTCGAAAATCGTGTTATTAGAGTGCATAACTATATAGTTCTAACAACTTTGTTGGTTTGTATTTCACTCGCTTCAGTACATTCCTTTTCTGTGGGGGGGTGATCTTCGGAAAGAAAGGATAGTATTTCTTCTATAAAACTTTCAATATTTTTTATAGAATAATATTGGCCATCCATTGTTAAAACGTATGAATATTCTGTAGCCTCTTTTCTTAGAAAAACAAAAAAATACTGTACATCATCGCTCGATACAGAAATTGAGATACTTTCGTTAGAATAATGTCTATCGCCTGTTAATAACGTTTTTTCCGTACTTCTTGTTAACGTATGACGATTTAAAATATCAATTAATTTTTTCCCTTCTTCTTCATCCTCCATTTCAAATGTAGCTCCATAATTATGAACAGAAATCTTATAATGTATGTTAGAATCAATTTTTAACTTAACGGGAAGATAAAAAATAACAAGTAATAAAATGATACCTATGAGAATTGGAAAAATGGAAAATATGTACTTTTTTTCAGATTCCCTTACAATCATATAGAGAATCGTAAGAAAAATAATCACACCGATAAAAATTAACACCCAGATCAATAAATTAAAAAGAGTTATCATATTACGTCCTCTTTCCATAACCAGAATTATAACTAGGTGTTTCAATCATAATGATACTATGTTTTTCTCTTCTTACCTACTTAAATAACTCCATAGTTTTCGTTATTAATGCAAAAAAGATGAACATAATCATTGTATGTGAAATCCTATTTCATTCCCACTTTGATAGTTTTCTATCGCATTATGTAATAATACTTTGTAATGTGTTGAGCAACAATAAACTCTGCCAGCAATTCTTTTCTCATATGTTGCGTGATGTTGTATTGATAAAAAGAAATACTACCGAGGATTATTGAAATAAATACACTAGTTAATTGTTTCACTTTATTCACCGTTCAAAATTATTAGTTATATCATATTTTCCATAAATGAAGTATAGCTATTTTATTGTCAATTATTTTATTTTAGCATTTTTTCTTTACAATTTGGGTAAAAAAGGATAAGTGTTTGTTCAGGAACAATCGTTGGCGAAATACGACAACTTTGAGGAGGGGAATTAACATTGATTGGATTGGAAAGACCTGATGACGTTAGTATCATTCGCTGTAATTTATGAAGCTTGAATTCCTATATAGGTATAAGAAGAAAATACTAAAAAAAATAGAAAAATCACATCCCTTAGAATATGTTAAAAGGATAAGGAACCATCTCAATGAGCTTTATTAGATGTGATTTTTCTAAATGTAAGATAGCTTAAACAATAATTAATTCAATGTTTAAGAAGCTAATTACTAGCACTTATATTTATGCCAGCATCATTAAAATCGCAACAATTGATAGAATTGGAATTGCTCCTATCAAACTAATACCAATAAATAAGATTGTATTTACTGCTCCTTTTGCGTTTGCTGTTAAATCTCCAATGGAAAGTGTTTGTTGACGAGCCATCAATATCATAAATAATCCTACTATAAAAGTGATAATAATAAGAATGATTGCTGGAAGTAATTCAGAAAGTTCCTTCGTTCCTTCAATTGAAGCAATTTGATTAAACCCATAAACGACTAGAAGAATTGGGATAGTTTCCACTAATACTACTTTTATAAAAAAGCGACTGTTTTCTTTTTGCACTGTTTCTGTGCTAATGTCGTTCTTTTTTTCCAATTCAACTTGAACCTTTGATATTAATTGTTTCAAACAGATAGTGATACCGAATACTGCTATGATGCTGGCTATTACAAATATGAAGCTTGGGTTAGACATGATTATATAAGTCCTCCTTTGTAGATGATTAGTTTTTTAAACCCATAGAAAAACCTTTTTCGCGGGGAAAAGGTTATTTTTATTATAACAAACATTGTTATTGTTAAAAGGTAATTTTTAGATTAATCTCCAAATGATGAGGAGGTAGAGGGATGGAACTATATATTTTTTATGTCCACAGTAATTAAAAAGCTCGTTATTTTCCATTTTAGGTGAATTCTCATATCTTTATTGAATTTAACTATTTAAAATATTTTACTTCACAAGCTACACGATCCAAACCTCGGCCATCTGCTCCTCAGGACTATCGCTCTTCGTCGCAAATGGCGGGGCGCAATATATAAACTCGTAATATTGTTCATGGTTAAAAATCGTTTCGACTGCGTGGCTTTCGCCCCGCTTTTTACGCTGTCGCGTAAAAAAATCCTGACCATAGAAGACTTTTGAGGAATGAATTCCTCACTTCTTCTAACCTGGGCCATCTGCTCCTCAGGCTCTCGCCTTCGTCGCAAATGGCGGGGTGCACTATAAAAACTCGCAATATAGTTCAGGGTTAAAAAATAGATTCGACTGCGTGGCTTTCGCCACGCTTTTTTACGCTGTCGCGTAAAAAAAATCCTGACCATATAAGACTTTAGAGGAATAAATTCCTCACAGTCTTATATGGCCAGGATTAACGTCGAATCGATTTTTTAATGGTTTTATTTTTCGAGTTTTTGCAGTGCTTTTTGTGCGGCCATTTGCTCCGCCTCTTTTTTGGATCTTCCTAGTCCTTTGCCTAGTTGGTTGTTTTCTAGCCAGACTTCGGAGACGAATTCTCTGGCGTGGGCTGGGCCTTTTTCTTGGACTATTTTGTATTGGATGTGGCCTTGTCCTTCTCGTTGGATGAGTTCTTGCAATTGGCTTTTGTAGTCCATCATGTCGGAAAAGGCGCCTTCTGCAATTTTTGGGTATACGTATGCTTGTAAGAAGTTATAGACGGAATCCATCCCTGAGTCTAGGTATAGTGCTCCTACGAAGGATTCGAATACGTCCGCTAATAGGGCTGGGCGTCTTCTTCCTCCGGTCATTTCTTCTCCTTTACCTAAGAATACGTAGTCACCAAAGTGTAATTCATCTGCAATTTTTGCTAGTGATGGCTCGCAAACGATGGCAGCTCTGAGTTTGGTCATCTCCCCTTCACTCATGTTTTCATAGTTCTTAAACAAGTATTGTGAGATGGCCAATTCCAAAACAGCATCTCCTAAAAATTCGAGCCGTTCGTTATCATCGTGAGGACGAATTCGATGTTCGTTTACATACGATGAATGGGTAAATGCTTGGATAAATAAGTCTTCAATATTATACGTTATATTTATAGAAGACAAAAATTGGCGGTATTGAATTTTTTGGTCTTCCGTCATCAACATTTTTTTTGATTGACGTTTTAAACCCCTTCTTTGAATCTTTCTTGATTGTTGCATGAGAACCCCCATCGCTTCTCTACTGTGGATTTTAAGATTTTTGAAAGCCCAAGCCCCTTTTTGGGGGGCTTGGGATTTTGGTAAACTATTGATGACGCTCTATGTATTCAACAACGTCACCGACAGTAGCAATCTTCTCAGCATCTTCGTCGGAAATCTCTAAGTCGAACTCATCTTCAAGTTCCATTACTAGTTCAACTACATCCAAGGAGTCAGCACCTAAATCTTCTTTAAATGTTGCTTCTGGTTTGATTTGTGATTCATCTACGCCTAGACGGTCTGATACGATTTTTGCAATTCGTTCCATTACAGCCATGTAGCTCACCTCCTCTCAGTAATTATAGGATAAAATGTTAGAAAATACTAGTGAGATTTCATTACATGACCATTCCACCATCAACATGAAGTGTTTGACCTGTCATGTAACCTGATGCTTCACTTGTTAAAAATGATACAACTGCTGCCACTTGGTCCGGGGAACCTAGCTTTCCAAGTGGAATTTGTTTTAGCATTTCCTCTTTTACTTCTTCAGGTAGTTTGTCTGTCATATCTGTTTCTATAAAACCAGGAGCAATCGCATTTACATGGATATTACGATTCGCCAACTCTCTTGCCAATGACTTTGTTAATCCAATAACACCAGCTTTACTTGCTACATAATTAGCTTGCCCTGCATTACCCAATACTCCAACAACAGAGGAAATATTAACAATTCTGCCATATCGTTGCTTCATCATTGGACGTGTCACTGCTTTAGAACAATTAAAAACACCTTTTAAGTTTGTATTAATTACTGCATCAAAGTCTTCTTCTTTCATTCTCATTATCAGTGTATCTCTCGTAATCCCTGCATTATTTACTAGGATTTCTATCGAACCGAACTCACCAATCACTGTTTTTACCATAGCTTGTACAGCATCACCATCAGCAACATCACATTGAACTACCATTGCCTTTACTCCAAATGCTCGACATTCTTCAGCAACCGCTTCGGCTTTATCTTGACTACCAGAATAATTCACCGCTACATTCACACCATTTTTTGCTAAGTCCAAACAAATTGCCCTACCAATTCCTCGTGAGCCACCTGTTACAAGTGCGTTTTGTCCTTTCATGAATAACTACTCCTCCTTTAATGCTTCTAATGCTTTTTCTAGTGTTTCATTATCAAAGATAGGGAAAACCTTTGCACGACGAGATACCTTTTTCACAAGTCCACTAAGTACTTTCCCTGGTCCTAGTTCAATAAAGGTATCTACACCTTCATTCAAAAGCTTTTGCACTGTGTCTTCCCATAATACTGGGGAGTATATTTGCTCATATAACAATCTGCGAATTGTTTCTGAATCGTTAACTGTACCTGCAGTCACATTTGCAATTACAGGTATTGTTGGTGTTGAAATTGCTATTTGGTCTAAATGATCTTTCATCTTAAGTGCTGCTGGCTTCATCATAGTTGAGTGAAACGGTCCACTTACAGATAAAGGAATCGCTCTTTTAGCTCCTCTTTCTTTTGCTAGCTCTGATGCTGCTTGTACACCAGCAGTAGATCCAGAAATAACGATCTGTCCAGGACAATTAAAGTTTGCTGGCTCTACAATATCCACCTTTTCTGTTACTTCCTTTGTAACAGAAACAAGATCTTCTCGATTCATCCCTAAAATGGCTGCCATTGTTCCTTTTCCCTTAGGAACAGCTTCTTCCATCCATTGACCACGTTTTCTTACAGCAAGACAAGCACTTTCAAAGGACATAGCACCACTGGCTACTAAGGCAGAATATTCCCCTAAACTATGTCCAGCTGCAAAATCTGCTGTTATGCCTTGTTCCTGTAATATTTTCCATATACCTATACTTGTCGTTAATAATGCTGGCTGTGTGTTTTCCGTTCGTTTGAGTTCCTCTTCGTCACCTGAGAATATAAGAGATGAAAATGATTCCTGTAAGACTTCATCCGCTTCACGAAAAATATTGTTACACACTTCATATGAATCAGCTAGTTCTTTCCCCATCCCAACTTGTTGAGAACCTTGACCTGGAAAAACGAACGCTATTTTCCCCATAAACTTATAGCTCCTTTTCCGAGAGATTTTCTTTTAATTCTTTTTGTATCGTTGTTACAACGTTTTCTTCATACATTGTTATTGCCTGTCTAATTGCATTAAAAAATGCATTATCATCTGAAGAACCGTGCGCTTTAATTACCGGAGCATTTAATCCAAATAAACCAGCGCCACCATATTCAGAATAGTCCATTTGTTGCTTCACTTGTTTGAATGCAGGCTTTAAAACACCAGCTGCCAGCTTATTTTTAAATGAAGAAGTTAACTCTTTTTTGAGAATGGAAAACAAGGAAAGTGCTGTTCCTTCAATAGATTTTAGAACGAGGTTTCCAGAAAATCCGTCACAAACTACGACATCTGCAACTCCATTTAATAAATCCCTGGCTTCTACATTTCCTACAAATTCAAGTGAGCTTTCTTGAAGTAATGCATACACTTGCTTCGTTAAATCTGTGCCTTTCCCGGCTTCCGTACCAACATTTAACAAACCAATCCGAGGCTTGGCCACTTTTCTTACTTTTCGCATATATACATCACCCATTACTGCATACTGCAATAAATGAGAAGGTTTTGCGTCCATATTTGCACCAACATCTAGAAGTAAGAAACCATCACCATTTAAGGTTGGTAGCATTGGAGATAACGCTGGTCGTTCAATCCCTTTGATCCTGCCAACTACTAGTAATCCCGCAGTCATAAGTGCACCAGTATTGCCTGCTGAAACTGCAGCATCTGCAACGCCATCTTTCACCTGTTGTACTGCTAATACCATAGACGCATTCTTTTTCCTTCGTACAGCACGAACAGGGGAATCCTCACTATCAATAACTTCTTCTGTATGTATTATTTCTACTCGTTCCGTTGTTGTCATATGCTTCTTTATTTCTTGTTCATTTCCTACATATATTACGTGTAAATCTTCGTATGCCTTGAGAGCTTTTTCACAGCCTTTGACAATGCTTCCAGGGGCATTGTCTCCTCCCATAGCATCTACAGCGAGTTTCATATGTTACACCATCCTCAACTTATTGTTCTTGACGAAACATAGAAAATTCTCCGTGGAAAACTTGTTCTTTATCCACAAAGCTTTTTACTTCTACAATAGTTCTATCTTCCCCTATTTCTTTTACATACGCTTTCGCTACAACACGTTCCCCAACCTTAACTCTTCGTTTAAACGAAACATTAGCCTTAACTGTAAGGGCAAGCTCATCATCAATAATAGCTACAGCCAATGAATTGGCTTGTGCAAATAAATGATGTCCACGGGCAATACCTGTTCGTGAAAAAACATGTTCCTCTCGGATATCTAAAATGGAGATAGCATGCTTATCTAGTTCTAAGTCAATAACTTCACCAATTACTTCTTCAATTGGTAAAGCTTTCACTGTGTCATATTGTTGCTGAGCAACGTTTTTAATCCGTTCCCTTACTTCTGGGATATTTAGTTCTAGACGATCTAAACGAATCGTTTGTACACTCACTTCAAATGCATCAGCTAAGGCTTCATCTGTTATGAATGGATTTTCCTCTATTTTTGCTATTAATAATGGTTGACGTTGTTTTTTCGATACTTTCATCTTCATCACTTCCAAGCTAATATGACTAGGTACTAATAGTAGTATATAGTTGAAGGACTGTATTTTCAACCATTGATTTATTAATCTAATTTTTCTTCGTTAAAAAGTGCTTGTTTTTTCAAGTAATCTCGTAATTTTTTATATTGATCATTTTTCCAAAACGCTTCTGATTCTATTAGCTTTACAGCGTCTTGTCTGGCAACTTCTAATACTCGGTAATCTTCCACAATGTCTGCAACTTTAAACTCAGGAAGTCCACTTTGCTTGGAACCGAAGAAATCTCCAGGACCTCGCAATTCTAAATCGCGCTCAGAAAGCTCGAATCCATCCGTTGTATCAGTCATAATTTTCATACGTTCTTTCCCAACATCCGACTTAGGATCAGCTAGCAACACACAATACGATTGTGTACTGCCACGTCCAACTCGTCCACGGAGCTGGTGGAGTTGAGACAAGCCAAAACGTTCTGCATCGTAGATGACCATCACTGTAGCGTTTGGTACATTTACCCCTACCTCGACCACTGTTGTAGAAACTAATGCTTGGACAACATTAGAGGCAAAATCATTCATGACCTCATCTTTTTCTGCAGCGGCCAATCTACCATGCATAAGTCCCACTTGAAAAGGAGCAAGCTCCACTTGTAATTGTGCATGAACATCGATCGCATTCTGAACATCTAGTTTTTCTGATTCTTCGATTAAAGGACATATAATATATGCTTGATTTCCTTGAGCTAAATGTTTTTTAACAAACTCAATCACTCTTGGAAGCATATTTGGCTTTGCCCAGCGTGTGTCTACTGGCTTTCTTCCTTTTGGCATTTCGTCAATAACAGAAACATCCATATCTCCAAAAGCAGAGATAGCTAATGTTCGTGGAATTGGTGTTGCGGTCATAAAAAGAACATCTGGTCTTAGCCCTTTTTTGCGTAATATTCTGCGTTGCTCTACACCAAAACGATGCTGCTCATCAGTAATAACTAAACCAAGTTTATGAAAAGTAACACTATCCTGAATTAAGGCATGTGTACCAATAAGTATATTTATCTTTCCCTCTTTTAAATCTTCTAAAATCACTCTACGCTCCTTCACTTTTGCAGATCCAGAAAGTAGTTCTACACGAACACCTAAGGGCTCTAATAAAGAGACTAGTGATTCTTTATGTTGTTCCGCTAAGATTTCTGTAGGCACCATTAGCGCTCCTTGAAACCCTGCTTGAACAACAGATAAAAGGGCAATTCCAGCGACGATCGTTTTCCCCGATCCCACATCGCCTTGTAACAACCGGTTCATTCGATGCTCAGATTGAATATCTGTCATAATTTCTCCAAGTACTCGTTGCTGTGCATTGGTTAATGGGAAAGGAAGAGTTGTGATGAAAGCATCTATTTTTTCCATCTGGATTACTTTTTTTTGACCAATGTCACCTTCACGTTCCTTCTTTCGGAAAAATTGCATTTTTAATTGAAACAAAAGAAGTTCTTCGTATATCATACGCCGCTTGGCTTGTTTAAGCATATCAATAGAGGTAGGAAAATGAAGCTGGCGTAACGTTTCCTTTCGTTCCATGAGTCTATATGTAGCCATTAACTGTGGCGGTAAAAACTCTTTTATTTCTTCATTAAATTGAACAAATGTTTGACGGATCAATTTGCGTAATGCAGTAATTTTCATATCACCTTTTAATGAGTAAACAGGCTCTAAACCTTCAGAATTTTCATCCCGGTTTTTTAATATCGTACCACCAGAAATGACAAGGCGATGCTTATCCAGTTTCCCATTTATCACAACCGTATCACCTAAAGAAATTTGTCGCTTTAAATAAGGTTGGTTAAAAAATATCGCTTGCACCAAGAGACCGTCCACGAGCACGCGAACGGTCAAACGAGCCTTATTTTTACCATAAAAACGTAGTTCTGGTTCACTATGAACGGTTCCACGAATAGTAATTCTTTCGTCGTGCTGTGCTTCCATAATTGGTCGAACAGCCTTGTCTTCATATCGAAAAGGATAGTGCTCCATTACTTGTTGGATTGTGAAGATTCCCATTCGTTCAAGCTGTTCCATCATTTTAGGTCCTACTCCAGTTATGTCAGAGACAGGTCGATTCATTATTATCACACCTTTTTTGCAGTACCAAATAGTTGCTCTTGAATTCTTCGTCCCGTTGGTGTCGCTGCCAGTCCACCTTCTGCAGTTTCTTTTAGTGTGGAAGGCATTGACTCACCGATTCGGTACATAGCATCAATTACCTCATCTGTTGGAATAATACTTGTTATCCCTGCTAAAGCTAGATCCGCTGCTACTATAGCATTGGATGCACCAAAAGCATTTCGTTTGACACATGGGATTTCCACTAAACCAGCAATAGGATCACATACTAGTCCAAGCATATTTTTTAAAGCGATGGACATGGCTTCCGCAGATTGTTGCGGTGTTCCCCCAGCCATCTCTACAACTGCAGCAGCAGCCATTCCTGTGGCAGACCCCACTTCAGCTTGACACCCTCCTGCAGCTCCTGAAATCGAAGCATTATTCGCTACAACGAACCCAAATGCTCCGCTTGTAAATAAAAAACGAACCATTTGTTCCCTTGTAGGCTTAAGCTTATTTTTTATCGTAAATAATACACCTGGAACAACTCCAGCAGACCCTGCAGTGGGTGTTGCACAAATGGTTCCCATGGCTGCATTAACCTCATTTGTTGCCATTGCCTTTGCAACTGCTTCTAATAAAAATGGACCAGCAAGCGTTTCGTTGGATTGGATATACTCATACAACTTTTTTCCATCTCCACCAGTTAAACCAGAAACAGATTTCACATCCTCTGTTATACCACGCTCTACAGCCTTTTCCATTATTTCTAAATTACGTTCCATTTGATGCATGATATCTTCACGAGATCGACCATAATGCTCCATCTCTTGTAAAATCATTACTTCAGAAATAGGAATTTGTTTTTCTTCTGCACTGGTAATTAATTCCTCAACATTTCGAAACATGATGCTCCTCCTAGATGTATATTATTCATGGATCTTTGTCACTTTCGTCACATGATCAAGAGCTTCCACTTGTTTCATTATATTTCCACCAATATTTTGATCTATTTCAATAACCATTAACGCTTCTTTCCCCACCTCTTTACGTGAAACTTCCATATGTCCAATATTTATTTCGTTTTTCGCCAAGATGGTTGAAACAGATGCAATAGCACCGAAACGATCATCATGTACTACGAGTATTGCTGGATGATTCCCGCTTAATCGCAGCTCAAAGCCATTTAACTCTTTTATTTCTACTTTCCCCCCACCAATGGAAATACCAACTAGTTCCATCTCATGAGAATCGTCACCTAAGTGAATTTTTACGGTATTTGGGTGATCCATATGTGCTTCTTCCTCATGAAAAGAAACTGTCAGGCCACTATTTTTAGCTATCTCAATAGATTCCGTTATTCTATTATCAAAAGTATCAAATCCTAATATACCACCAACTAGAGCAACGTCCGTACCGTGCCCCCGATAAGTTTTGGCAAACGAACCATATAAATGAAAAGATACCCATGTAGGAGCTTTTTGAAAAAGCTGTCTTGCAACTAATCCAATTCTAGCCGCACCTGCTGTATGAGAACTTGAAGGACCAATCATGACCGGACCGATAATATCAAACACACTTCTATATTTCACTGTTGTACCTCCTAGATGAAATAATTTACAGGAAACATTACTCTCTTTCTATATTAACAAATAGATATAGAAACAGCTATGGAAAACATTCATATTCACAGATTCCATCATAACTTACCTATTTATTCTATTAATTAACGATAAATAGCTTGTTGCTTTTAATTAAGCATGTTATTTGGCACGAGGTGATGTCTCCTGTAGCTAGATAATATACTAGTCAGTATAGTTATGCTTTCTTAAACGGAGAAAAAACCTACCTCAAGTTTCCAAAAGGTAGGTTTTTGTCATTTTATCTAGAAACTGCTTATACACGGATAATAAAAATAATTGCTTATACCTTTGTTACAGAAATTGCAATTGTTCCTGGACCAACATGTGTACCGATTACTGGACCAATGTCAGTAATAACTTGATCTTTCACATGAAAATTATCAGTAAGTTTAGACATCATTTCTTCTGCTTCTAAAAGACACTGAGCATGAGAAATACCAATATTAACATCTTCTTTCCCATATCTTGTTTCTAACTCCTGTATAATTCGACTAACCGCTTTTTTCTGGCCCCTTACTTTTTCAAAAGGAAATACTTCTCCATCGTTGTTCAATGAAAGAATTGGCTTAATTTTTAATAAAGACCCTAATACAGCTGATGCTTTTCCTATACGACCATTCTTTTCTAAAAACTCTAATGTATCTACCATAAAAAATACAGAGGTATCCTCTAAAAGAGAGTCCAAACGTTTCATACATTCTTCTTTTGTTGCTCCAGTTTTCGCCATTCTTGCTAATTCTACGACGATAATCCCAATAGCATAAGAAGCTCTTTTTGTATCAACTACAGATACTGGTACATCGGTCCCTAATGTTTGTGATGCAATATACGCAGATTGAAACGTACCACTTAATTTTGAAGATAAATGCATGGATATAATATCACTGTCAGAATTCTCATCAAATATACTACGATATACTGTCTCAAATTGATAAGGGGTTGGTTGAGACGTAGTAGGAATTTGATTGGCAGATTGCAGTTTTTCATAAAAAGCGTCTGGAAGTAAATCAACACCATCCTCAAATGTTTCTTCACCAAAATGAACTTTCAGTGGTACAACAGTAATGTTTAATTCCTCTTGTAACGATTTCGGTATATCTGCTGTCGAATCAGTAACAATGCGTACATTTCCCATGAACACACAACCCCCTTTTATTAATTAACTTCATCATTATTCTACAGAAACAATATAAGAATATAGTGGTTGATTTCCTTGATGAATCTCTACATCAATATCTTCAAAATGTTCCTCTAGGTACTCAATTAATTCCTCTGCCTCTTTTTGAGTGCGATCTTCTCCAAAAATGATAGTAACGATTTCGCTATCCTCGTCCACCATTTTATATAGTAGATCTTTTGCTACTTCTTGTACATTTGGCAAAGTAGTGACGATATCTTTTTCAAAGATACCCATAAAGTCACCTTTTTTAATTTGTACGCCATTTAAACTGGTATCCCTAACAGCATACGTTACTTCTCCAGTTTTCACAGAAGCTAATGATTCCAACATACCTTCTTTATTAGCCTCTAAAGAGTCTGCAGGATTAAATGCTAGTAGTGCAGCTAAACCTTGAGGAACAGACTTAGAAGGAACTACAATTACTTCAGCATCAGAAACAGATGCCGCTTGTTCCGCGGCCATCACAATATTACTATTATTTGGTAATAGTATGATTTTATCTGCATTCGCTTCTTCCATAGCTTTTACAAAATCTTCCGTTGAAGGATTCATAGTCTGTCCACCAGCAATCACTTTTTTCGCACCTAAACCCTTGAACAAATTTGCTATTCCTTCCCCCATGGATACAGTGATAATAGCATATTCTGTTTTTTCATTCTTCTTTGAACTTGCTGAAGCGTTTGCAGCTTGCTCTAGTTCTAAAATACTAGAGTGTTGTTCACGCATATTCTCTATTTTAACGTTTACAAGGGATCCAAACTTTTGGGCCTCAGTGATTACATTACCTGGATACTCAGCATGGATATGTACTTTTAAAAGGTCCTCATCAGAAACAACAAGTAAAGAATCACCATACTGACTAAGTGTGTCTCTGAACGCCTCTTCAGTAAACGGGTTCTCTTTCACTTTCTCATCTTCAAATTTAATCATCACTTCTGTACAATAACCAAATTCTAAGTCTTCAATAGATAGATGAGCTTGCATAGATTGATGGTGTTCAACTTGAACGAGTTCGTTCATACTAGGTTCTTGTTGAATAAGGTCAACAATTTTTTCCCCTTTTAAGACAGCTAAAAACCCTTCATAAATAGTCAAAAGACCTTGTCCACCTGAATCTACAACACCAACCTCTTTCAATACAGGAAGAAGGTCCGGAGTTCTTTTTAATGAAGCCTTTGCTTCTTTTACAACTGCTTCCATTAATTCAACAGGGTTATCATTACTCTTAGCAAATTCTACCGCTTTTTTTGCAGAATCTTTTGCAACAGTTAAGATTGTTCCTTCAACGGGTTTCATGACAGCTTTATAAGCCATATCTACACCGTATTCAAAAGCTTTACTTAAATCTTTTGCTGTCAGTGTTTCTTTTCCTTCAACTGACTTCGAAAAACCTCGGAAAAGTTGTGATAAGATTACACCTGAATTACCTCTCGCTCCCATTAGTAAACCCTTAGCAAAGGTACCTGCTACTTTACCAACGTGATCTGTTTTTTGCCCTTTTACTTCCTTTACTCCTGAAGTAATTGTTAAATTCATATTTGTTCCTGTATCTCCATCGGGCACAGGAAATACATTTAATGCATCAATTTTTTTCGAATTATTAGATAAGTTATTTGCACCTTCAATTAACATATGTGCAAACTTTTCACCATCAATTAAGTTGATCGTCACAAAATGTTCCTCCTTACGTACGTACTATGGGTTAATAACGCGCACACCTTGTACGAAAATATTCACAGAATTCACTTTTAAACCTAACATCTTTTCAAGTTGATATTTTACTTTTGACTGAACATTATGAGCTACTTCGGAAATTTTTGTTCCATAGCTTACAATGATGTACATATCAATGTGAATTTCTTCATCTTCTAGTTCACGAATAACGACGCCTCTTCCCAAATTTTCCTTCCCTAAGAGGTCCGTGATGCCGTCCTTTAATTGCTTTTGTGATGCCATGCCTACTATCCCATAGCAGTCAATAGCTGCTCCTCCTGCAATAACAGCAACCACTTCTTTTGAAACATCAATTTTTCCATAATTCGTTTTCATTTCGATGGTCATTTTTGAATCGCCTCCTTAGGTCGTTACCTTATAGCTAAAGCCATTTTACTATAAATGATTTCAATTTAAAAGAAAAGCTCTTTTTTTCATTATGATTATTTTTTTTTTTGACTGTCAAGTAAATTCACTTGAAAGTTTATATAAAATCACTTGAAATCTTTTGAACCATATGCTAAGATTACGTAGTGTTTTTATTTGTGACCGTATAAAGAAGACAGCAACTGTTCTTCTCGTATTGTGTGAAGGAGGGAAAACAATGTCACGTAAATGTGTAATTACTGGTAAAGGACCACGTTCTGGTAACAAACGTTCACATGCTTTAAATTCAACGAAACGTCGTTGGGGCGTTAACGTTCAAAAGGTCCGCATTTTAGTAGACGGAAAACCAAAACGTGTATACGTTTCTGCTAGAGCATTAAAATCAGGGAAAGTAGAACGTGTATAATTTTATACCCTAATCATTGTACTAAAAAACGGCGCTTATGCGCCGTTTTTTTACTAGTATGCGAATGATGACAAATTTTATCCTAATAAAGGAATCCACTTCAAAAAAACATAAAGAGTAATTGAAAAGGTGGAGGAGACTGCCTCTCACCCTCCCCTCTTTACCGATTTGTTTATAACACCTGACTTTAATGTTCCTTACAGTTGACTAGATAAAATAGTACAAAGGTTTCCTAAAATTGTATATGTCTAGCCTTTTTTAAACGCGCCTAAACACGCTTTTACAAAGCCTCCGATGAACTTTGGTAGTTTGATCGTATAAAACTTCATATTTCCCCCTCCTCGAAAATGAGCTGTCCCTGCCACTAAAGGACATGTGAGTTAAAAGATAAACGTGCTTCGTTATTACCCATTATATTCATGGAGTCAAAAATAGTACCAATTTTCTTAGAAAAAACTCGGAAAAAAATACTAAACTGTTTCTTACTTGTTCTAATCTCTCGTTTGAAATAATAGTAAATTACCTGATGTAAAAGAAATAGTACCTTTATTACTCACTAGTTCATTACTAATACATAAACTAGAAGATTGTGTTATCGTTCTGTTTTCCAACGGATACCGGAAACCAGTCAGCGTCAGACCCTCAACTTGAATAGACATGGGCAAGAATGAATTGTATGGAAATTCACTTTCATGAATAGTGTATTCTCCAGGTTCTTTTACTGTGACTCGATTATAAATATCCTCAATAACTATATTTACTCCTTTTTCAAGGCCTTTTGTTAAAAACTGAATGTTAACAAGCATATGATCTAACCTTCCACCTGTTGCACCTAGAAGAATGATTTCATCTGGCTTTTTGGATATAGCCCAGTCTAACGCAAGTTCCATGTCTGTGGCGTCTTTTTCTTTTGGATAGACAGAAAGGTGCACAGTTTGACTGTGCACCCATTCACCTTCTTCTACTGTTAAAGAATCAAAATCACCAAATGCATGGAGAGGGGTTATTCCATGTTTCAATAAATGAAAGGTTCCTTTGTCGATGCCGATCCATTGTGCATCGTTATGTTTCATTTTGAGTTCACTTAATGGAGGAACATATTCAAATGGACCTGCTGCAAGTAAGATATACTTCATGGATTTCCTCTCCTTTACGGCTACTAAAAATACGCGAGTTAGCGGTAGTTAAACTTATCTTGTATTACTAACTATGTTTGTTTGTATTCCATTCGCTTCAGCCTGCTCGCTTTGCCAGGCGAGCTTCCGAGGTACCTTCGAGTGTAAACAATCTCCGGCATCTCGCCTTCGCTCTGCTTCCCACAGGACTTTGATTAAGCTTCCTGAAACCACACCGTACGCAGAAAAATGTGTTAGCATATTTCAAGGAGTCTCGCTGGCTTACGCTCATTGCATCGGAAATTTTTAGTACTAATCTAATTCATAACGTATTTTTAATCCCATGATGCAGTTGTCCACTTGCATGGATGTTTACCCTGGAATTTTCCACAATGGAGCAATCTTAAACGTTACGCATTTGGGTGTAAAATTCGTTTGTTTACGTTTGCTAATAGTAGTATTGCTCCTAAGCAGACTAAGAATGTTGGTCCTAAATAGGAGATGTTATACGTAAATGAATACCAAGCTACTGGCGTTCCTTCCGGTGCATAAATTCCAAACCATACAATTCCACTTGTAAATGCAGCAGCAAAACGAAGGACACTACCGATTAATACAGCAAGAGTAATATAAAGTGCTTGCTTCCATCTAGGCATTTCTTCTTTCACTGTTATTAGTCCTGCAAAACCAACAACGAAGAAAGCGATTGGGTAGTCAATTAATCCTTGTAACCAGTGAACAATATAAGGATCATAATTCCAGTTTAGTATTCCATAGATTAACCCTGTTAATAAGCCTGGCTTTAATCCTCTACGTAGAGCCATAACGAATATTGGCAACATCGCAAGGGATATGGATCCACCTTGTGGCCAAAATTTTAGAAGCGTTAATAAATCAAGAATAAATGCTAATGCGGCCATAATTGCTATTTCTGCCATAATTACTACCGGTCTTGTCTTTTGCATAAAAAATTCCTCCTCTTTTGATTGTAGGTTTCCCCATAATCAAAAACACCGATACATAGAAAAAGCCATTGCAGGTGCAATGGCACATAGATCTAATATAAGCATCCACATCCCTACGTAAGTACGAACTTACAGGTTCAAAGGGTCGAAGCGTATAGCTTCCTCTCAGTCTATCATAAGACTCCCCTCGTGGTATTTTCAATTAGTTTTCATTTTACAATGCCCCTCGTATAGAATCAATAGCTATTTTTCGGTTACGACTATTGTAAATAGCAGATCCTGCGACTAACACGTTTGCACCAGCTTCGACACATAGTTTCGCAGTATCTGGATTTACCCCTCCATCGATCTCTATATCAATAGATTTCCCAGTTTGAACTACAAGATCTTTTACTTCCCTAATCTTAGGTAAAACAGATGGGATAAATGCTTGTCCACCAAATCCAGGGTTAACTGTCATTAGTAGAATTAAATCTACATCTTCCACAATATGCTGAATAGAAGATACTGGAGTAGCAGGATTAATTACAACTCCTGGTTTTACCCCAGTTTCTTTAATTAGTTGAATCGTACGATGCAAATGGGTACAAGCTTCTACATGAACACTTATGATATCCGCCCCTGCTTTTGCAAATTCAGGAATATAGCTATCTGGGTTGTTAATCATTAAATGTACGTCAAGAGGTAGCTTCGTTATCGGACGAATTGCATTTACTACTAGCGGTCCTATCGTGATGTTTGGTACAAAGTGTCCATCCATCACATCTACATGAATATAGTCCGCTCCTCCATTTTCCACATCTATTATTTCTTCCCCAAGCTTTGCAAAGTCAGCTGATAATATAGATGGTGCTATTTTAATCAACACTAGTACCTCCGTTTTTGTGATTTAATTTCTTCAAAGAATTGCAAGTAATGTTCATAACGGTAAGAGGTAATTTCTCCGCTTGTTACTTTTTCTCGAACAACGCACTTCGGTTCATTCACATGCGTGCAACCTCTAAATTTACAATCGTTTATATGCTTGCGCATTTCTGGGAAAAACAAGGTTAACTCTTCAGCTTCAATCCCTTCAAAATCCAATGCACTAAATCCAGGAGTATCCGCAACATAACCACCCTCGTCAATCGGTATTAATTCCACATGACGAGTTGTATGCTTTCCTCGGCCCAAGCTTTTCGAGATAGGAGCAGTTTCAATATTTAACTCTGGCCTAAGTGCATTTAACAAGGAAGATTTCCCAACACCAGATTGTCCGGCAAATACAGATATCTTATTTTGTAGATAAGGACGCAGTTTCTCAATTGTTTCTTCCACAAAAATAGAAGTTGAAACTACCTCATATTTTAATTGCCTATAATCGTCTTCAAAAGCTTGAATTTGTTTTTGATTTTCTTCAAGTAAGTCAATCTTTGATAAACAAATAATTGGTTCAATATCATGCGCTTCAACATGAACCAGAAACCGATCAAGCAATAAAGAACTAAAGGATGGTTCTTCCGTAGAGAAAACTAATATTGCTTGATCTACATTTGATATCGGAGGGCGATTTAATTCATTTTTTCTTTCAAACACTTCTAATACATAGCCATCTGTTCTATTTTCCGCTTCAAAATGAACATTGTCTCCGACTAATGGAGTTATGTTTCGGTTTCGAAAGTTTCCTCTACCTCTACATTGAAAAATTCCATCTTCATTTTCAACATAATAAAAACCACTTAGTGCTTTTACAATTCTACCTTGAGCCATTCTTACCTCCAAGAGTTATCAACAAAACTCCTCCTTTGTATTTATTATTCATATTGTTTCAGTTCCTCGTACTCATATTCATAAGGAGAGTCTCCATACTCTTCGTTATCCAGATAGACTAAAATATATCCTCTATCTCCTGGTGCAACAGTTAATGGAATTTGGAATGTTTCCGTAGATGAAATATCACGATTCACTACCTGTCTAGGAGTACTATTAAATAAATCCATTACTTGTATTCTCAAACGATACTCAGGTGTAGTTTCTTCTTCGTTTTCCGTTTCTCCTTGTTCAATCGTAACAGTAAATGGAACATTTACTGTAATAGGTTCGTCTTCGGGTTCTTCCACTGGTTCTGGACCTATTGAAATTACAACTGTAACTGTTGTTTTCTCTCTAATCTCCGTGTTTCTTGGTGGGTCATGCGAAATTACTTTCCCCTCTTCCACTGTTTCATGATATTCTTCTACAAAGTTCAATTCCAATAAGTCATTGTCTCTTAATAGTTCCCTTACCTCATCAATCGTATAACCAAGTAGATTATCCATGTAATATGTTGGTCGCTCACTCACAATAAGACGAACAACCGTTTCAGATGGAATAACTAAATCTCCTGCATTTGGAGTTTGCTGTAAAACGGTGCCTGCTTCATAGTCCGAGGTTACCCGTTTTTCTACCTCGATTTCTTGATATCCTTCAAGTAATCGTCTTGCAAATTGTTCTGTTTCTCCAACAACATCTATCATTTCAACAGGCTCCGTGCCTTCACTTATAACTAATGTTACTAGTGTACCTACTTTTCTTGTTTCTCCAGCACGTGGTTGATGGCTAATAACCAATCCTTCCTCTACCTCATCATCGTAGCGAAGCTCATTCTCCACCTCAAAACCTAAGTCTGTTAGGGTTTCTTCCGCTTCTTCTAACTCCATTCCAATTAAGTCAGGAATAGATTTTTCATCTACATGTAACCAGCTAGGAATCAATGAAAACGCAACATACAGACCCCCACCTAAAAATAGTAAAATAGCTAACGAGAGTGTAACCCAAAACTTTGCCGTACGTTTCTTCTTTTTCGGTTGTTCCGTATTATTTGGATTAGTAGGAGAGATCGTACCTGTTGTTTGGTTATGAATCATCGTTTGTTGTTGATCATCTACATTTACATTTCCTACAATTGGTACTGCCTTCGTAGCTTCATCATCGTCTATTGGTAGTTGAATTCTCGTTTCACCGTTTCTTCTTGCATCAAAAACAGTTGCTAGGTCTTTTTCCATATCATCTGCAGTTGCGTAGCGATTTAACGGATTTTTTGTTGTTGCTTTTAACACAACATTTTCCACACTTTGTGGTATGGCTGGATCCTTATCTCGCAAAAAAGGAACAGGATTTTGAAGATGTTTTATCGCTACAGATACTGCTGTATCTCCATTAAACGGAACTTCTCCTGTTAACATTTCAAACATTACAATTCCTAAAGAATATATATCTGATTTATACGTTACATGTCCACCTCTTGCCTGTTCAGGTGACAAATAATGAACAGAGCCTAGTACGGAATTCGTATGAGTAATTGTGGCCTCACTAATGGCACGAGCTATTCCAAAGTCTGTCACTTTTGCTGTTCCATCTTTAGCAATGAGAATATTATGTGGTTTAATATCCCGGTGAATAATATGATTTTCATGTGCATGTTCAATTGCAGATGTAATTTGCTCCGTAATATGAACCGCTTCATGGACATGTAGTTTTCCTTTTTTTTGAATATAATCCTTTAGAGTGTAGCCCTCAATATATTCCATTACTATAAAATACAAATTGTCTTCTTCACCAACATCGTAAATATTTACGACATTTGGATGTGATAAGCTTGTGGCTGCCTGTGCCTCTCGTCGGAACCGCTTAATAAATTCCTCATCTTCTGAAAATTGGGGTTTAAGAACTTTTACAGCAACTTGACGGTCCAATATGATATCACGAGCTAAGTAAACGTTCGCCATTCCTCCGCCACCAATTGGCTTTATGATTTCATATCTATCGTTTATACGTTTTTTCATTCGTCTGTCACATCCTTGTGTTCTTCATGGTGACAGACAATCACTACGGTAACATTATCTTCGCCACCGCGATCATTGGCTAGTTCAATCATCTGCTTGCCTATTTCTTCAATGGATTTTTTCGACGAAAGCAGTTCATTAATTTCATCGTCATTCAATTTATCAGTTAACCCATCAGAACATAATAATAAACTTGACCCTTCATCCCAATGAATTGTAGAAGTATCTACTTTAATAGACTGTTCAGTACCTAACGCACGAAGGATTACATTTTTTCGAGGATGAAACATTGCTTCGTCTTTTGTGATTTGTCTTGAACGAACAAGCTCCCCTACTAATGTATGATCATTCGTTAGTTGTCGCATTTCTTCTGGTGTTTTCAAATAAATACGAGAATCGCCAACGTGAGCAATAGAAACAAACTGATCATTACAAATAGCAACGACGACAGTTGTTCCCATCCCTTCACATTCGGGATTGTCTGAAGCATGCTGAAACAATTGTTTATTTACTTCATAAATTGTATCTTCTAACCATTGCTCTGCTTCTTTCGCAGTGAAGGAACTATCTCTGTCATTCCATTTCGAAAGAAGTATTTCTTTCGTCATTCGACTTGCAACATCACCAGCTCGGTGGCCTCCCATACCATCTGCAACGAAAGCGATAATTTGTCCATGCTTGTCCTGTAAAAAAGCTCCATCATCTTCATTTTGAGGACGTATAAGCCCTACATCGGTAAGAAATACTGCATCCATTTCCGTTATCCCCTCGTTTCTTCTTTACGCTCCTTTGCCCGAAGTTGACCACAAGCTGCATCTATATCATGGCCTTGTTCTCTTCGGATCGTAACGTTGATACCTCGATTTTTTAATGTTCGTTCAAAAGCAAAAATTTGCTCCTTCGGTGTTCGAACATAGTTCCTCTCCAAAACATCATTTACCGGAATTAAATTAACATGACATTTTACATCTTTAATTAAGTCTGCTAATAACTCAGCATCTTCTATCGAATCATTTACTCCACCAAACAATCCATATTCAAAAGTAATTCTTCGACCTGTTTTTTCAATATAATATTTAATAGAGTCCATTAGTTTTTCTAATGGATATGCACGATTAATCGGCATTAATTTAGAGCGTGTTTCTGTATTTGCCGCATGTAAAGAAATAGCAAAATTTATTTGTAGTTGTTCATCTGCAAATTGATAAATCTTAGGAACAACCCCACTTGTGGATACAGTGATATGTCTCGCTCCAATATTTAACCCATTATCATGATTAATTGTTTTTAAGAAACGTAATAACTCCTCATAATTATCAAATGGTTCTCCAATACCCATGATAACAACAGAATCCACCCGTTCTTCTTTTTCATCTAAAAACTGCTGAGCTTTTAATACTTGTGCGACAATCTCTCCTGCTTCTAAATTACGTTTTAATCCACCGAGTGTTGATGCACAAAACGTACAACCTAGACGACAGCCTACTTGAGTAGTAACACAAACACTATTCCCATAATTATGTCGCATGACTACCGTTTCGATAGAATAACCATCTTGTAATTCAAATAAAAACTTAATAGTTCCATCTTTTGACACTTGTTCTGTTACTGTTTTTAAAGTTGTTAATGAATATTCATTCGCCAACAAAGAACGAAAATCCTTTGACAAATTTGTCATTTCATCAAAAGACGTAACTCGTTTAATATAAAGCCAATCATATAGTTGTTTTGCTCGAAATGCTGGTTCTTTTTTTTCTTTTAACCAAGAAGCTAATTCGTCAAAGGTTAATGAATATAGTGAAGGTTTTTTTTCTAAATCATTTTTCTTTATATCAGATAACATGTAATAACCACCTTTATTTGAGTTTTTGATAAAGTACCTACCTGAAAATACGACTACCATCACTATATTGTAATACTAACTTTGTTGGTTGGTATTCATTCGTTTCAGCCCATTCGCTTTCCTAGTCTCGCATCTGCATCCCACAGGAGTCTCATGGGCTTCCACTCATTCAATAAGTTCTAATCTACTTCACTGTGTATTTTCATCCGTCATGGTGCAAATTTCAATTGCATGGAGGTCTACCTATCTCTTAACACTCTAACTTTATCTCAACTCTAATCTTCTTTATATATTTTCATAACAGAAGAAATAAAAAATCCGTCTGTTGCATTTTCACCAGGAAATAATTGTATCATGCCTGTTTCTTTATTTTCGCTACCATAGAATTTCGCAGGTATACGATCCAATAATGCTTCATCTAACTTTGCATCATGATTATCATTGACAAATGAGGATATTACATCATTATTCTCTTCTTGATCAATAGTACAAGTACTATATACAAGTCTACCACCAGGCTTTAATAGTGGCCAAACAGATTGTAATATTTCCCTTTGAATCGTTGATAAACGATGAATATCTTCTGGTTTTTTCGACCATTTTAAATCAGGTTTGCGTTGGATAACCCCTAAACCGGAACATGGTGCATCCACTAAAATTTTATCAAAACTCTCCTGAGAGAAATGTTCTGATGTACGTCTTGCATCCAATGCTTGTGCATGCACATTGGTTAGCCCCAATCTTTTTACTTGTTCCTCAATTAACCCTACTTTATGTTTATGAATATCAAGTGATACGATTTCACCTGTATTTTCCATTTTTTCAGCAAGATGTGTTGACTTCCCACCTGGTGCAGCACAGGCATCAAGAATTCTTTCGTTTTTATTTGGTGCCATAGCATAAGCAACTAACATAGAACCTTCGTCTTGAATAGAAAGCCACCCGTTCTTGAATGGTTGAGTAGCACTAAGAGAACCTTTTGTAATAACGATGCTTTCTGGAATGTGCTCACTTTGTCTTGCTTCTAGACCCTCTTCTCCTAATGCCTCTATCACTTCTGGAACAGATGCCTTTAGTCTATTTACCCTTGCTGTATGAACTGGATAAAGAAGATTTCCTTCCGCAATTCTTAACGCTGTTTCATGACCATATTGTTTTTCCCAACGAGCCAGTAGCCATTCAGGATGACTTGTTTTCACAGCCATCTTCTTAATGGGATCTTCAATAGAATCTGAGCTTGGAAGCTCACTACGTAAAATAGAGCGAAGAATTCCATTCACCATCCCTGATATACCTTTATGGCCACGTATTTTTGCAATTTGTACCGCTTCATGAACTGCTGCACGCTCAGGAATTCTATCTAAATATACTATTTGGTATAGAGTGAGACGTAATAAAATATGTACCCATTTCTCCAATTTTTCCAATGGTCTTTTTGAAAAGGGGGTTAAATAAAAGTCCAATGTTTTTTGACGTTGTATTGTTCCATACACAATCTCTGTTAATAATGGTACATCTTTTTTTGATAGATTTGACCGTTTGATTGTTTCATTTAACAGTAGATGACTATATGCTTGTTGTTGTTCTATTTTTAATAATACATCTAACGCTGATTCTCTTACATTTCCTTGTTTCATTTCATTCTCCTAATTTCATTCCAGAGGTCCAGTCTTTTCCTGCTCCATGAAAAAATGTTTTCATATCCAATCGTTTTTTTCCTGAAGGTTGTATTTCAAGTAACTTTAATACAGTACCTTCTCCACAAGCTATATAAACATTATCGTCGTTTATCTTAATGACTGTTCCTGGGTTTTCATTTGTCTTTTCTTCTATTATCTCTGTAGCCCAAATTTTCATTCGCTGACCTTCCATCGTTGTATATGCTACAGGCCATGGTGCTAAACCTCTAACTTGATTAAATATGTCAATCGAAGTTTTATCCCAGTGAATTAATTCTTGTTCTTTCGAAATATTTGGCGCATAGGTTACTCCATCTTCATCTTGTTCTTCTGCTACGATAGAGCCTTCTATTAACTCAGGTAATGTCTCTAATAATAGCTCAGAACCAAGCTCGCTTAATTTATTGTGCATCGTACCTGTTGTATCACTGTTTTCAATCGGGATAGCTTTTTGTGATAAAATAGCTCCTGCATCCAGCTTTTCTACCATGTACATAATCGTTATTCCCGTTTCCTTTTCTCCATCAATAATTGCTTGATGAATTGGTGCGCCTCCACGGTATTTAGGAAGAAGAGACGCATGTACGTTAATACAACCTAAAGGAGGAACATCCAATAATCCTTTTGGGAGGATCTGTCCAAATGCAGCGGTGATAATGATATCTGGATTGATCTCCTCTACCTTTCTCCATTCCTCTTCGTTCTTTATTTTCTCTGGCTGGAAAACAGGGATTCCGTTTTTTTCAGCAGCCACCTTAACAGGAGGTGGAGTTAACTGCTGTTTTCTCCCCTTAGGACGATCTGGTTGAGTCACTACTAGTTGAACGTCATAATTCTCTTCCACAAGTCTCTCTAGAATTGGAACTGCAAAATCAGGCGTACCCATGAATACTACTTTCATAAAAAATACCTCTCTTTCATAACACTCGTAAGTATTACATCATCATATAAGGATTTGTATCAATCATAATAGACAAGTCTGTTTTTGCCATTTCATTTTGATATGTTTTCATCACTTCTTGTAAAACCTCTGTTAAGTTGGGTTCAACTTTGTATTTTATCATGCATTGGTATCGATATCTATCTTTGATCCTTGGTATAGCAGAAGCTACAGGTCCATAAACAACTGTATTGGGAGATAATTTCCCTTTTATAAAATGACATATTTTTTCTGTCACAGTGACTACCTTTGTAAGATCCGTATCGCTCACATGGATAAGTGCTAAATAAAAATATGGAGGATATCCTGCCTGCTTACGAAGCAGCATCTCTTTTTGAAAAAAGGAAACGAAATCATGTTCCTTTACATCAAGGATACTGTAATGGTCTGGCGTATATGTTTGAACAATTACTTCTCCTTCTTTGTCATGTCTTCCCGCTCTTCCACTAACTTGGGTTAACAACTGAAAAGATCGTTCTGCTGATCGAAAATCAGGAATGTGAAGCATGGCATCAGCTGCTAAAATTCCCACTAAAGTAATATTAGGAAAATCAAGACCTTTTGCTATCATTTGTGTTCCTAACAAAACATCTCCTTCCCCACGTCCGAACTTCGATAAAAGCTCTTCATGGGAGCCCTTCTTCCGTGTTGTATCCACATCCATTCGTATGATGCGAATTTCTGCAAAAATCTTCTTTAGTTCTTCTTCCACCTTTTGCGTTCCTGAACCAAAAAATCGGATAGAATCCCCTTCACAGCTAGGACATCTAGAAGGGATCGTTTCTGTATGACCACAATAATGACATTGTAATGATTGGTTCGTTCGATGATAGGTTAACGAAATATCACAATGAGGGCATTCCGCTACATAACCACAGTCTCGACAAAGGATAAAGGTGGAATACCCCCTTCGGTTTAAAAATAAGACAATTTGTTCTTTTCTTTCTAACCTTAGTTTCATTGCCTCAATTAACGATTCGGAAAACATAGAACGATTTCCTTTTCGAAGCTCTTCCCGCATATCCATAATGGTCACTTCTGGAAGTTTCACATTATTTACACGATGTTCCATCGTAATTAACTCATATACACCTTTTTTCCCTCTTGCATAACTTTCTAAAGAAGGGGTAGCACTTCCGAGTATAACTGGGCATTGATAATACTCTCCCCGTTGTATTGCCACATCCCTCGCATGGTATCTTGGTGCTTCTTCTTGTTTATAACTCGTTTCATGTTCTTCATCGATAATAATCATCCCGATATTTTCAAAAGGAGCAAATATAGCAGATCTCGCTCCAACCGCCACCTTTACTTTTTTATCTCGGATTCTTCTCCATTCATCATACTTCTCCCCCGTGGACAAAGCACTGTGAAGTACAGCTACTTCCGAACCGAATCTCTCCTTAAAGCGAGTCACCATTTGTGGAGTTAACGATATTTCAGGAACGAGCATGATCGCTTCTTTCCCCTTGGAAAGTACCTTATCAATTGCTTGCAAGTAAACTTCTGTTTTTCCACTTCCAGTAACACCCCGTAACAGAAATGTTCTATGCTCCACTGTTTCGATGGAGTGCAGGATTGGCTTTATAGCCTTTTCTTGTTCGGGCATCAATGGTAACGGATTTGTTTTCTGGAACTCTCTCCCAGCATAGGGATCCCTTCTTATTTCCATTTCTTCTTGATGCAAGATCCCTTTGTCAACAAGGGAAGTAATAGAGTTTCTTGAGACATTTATTTTTTCTGAAAGTTCTACGATCGGTATTTCTTCTTTATGATGAATAAAATAGTCAAGAACATCGCGTTGTTTTTTAGCATTTGCTTGGAGGTGTGACCGAAAATCGATCATACCTTCCTCTGAAACTAGTGGTTTTACAACCGTAAGAAGTTTTTTCGTCTCTCTCGTTCCTACTACAGGTTTAATTAGCAACTCTTTTGTCTTTAGAGCATGAAGAATATCTTTTTTCTCCTCTTCAGAAACTCTTTTTAATAGCTCTTCCCAATCTTGTGCACTATCCTCATCTGGGAACCACTTATTTATTGTAGAAGGTAGTAAACCTCCAAGGTCCTTCTCCCGATTCACAACTAGTTTCTTTTTATACTTTGCTCGCATTGCAGCAGGAAGCATCACTTTTAGCACAGCAATGTGAAAAGACAATGTATTTTCCTTTAACCAAGAAGACAGAGAGAGTAATTCCTTTGTAAGAGGGGCTTCCATATCAATGAATTCCTCCACATACTTTAACTTTTTCGTCGAGTACTCACTATCTTTTGTCACTTCAATAACAAAACCCTGTACCTTCCTTGGTCCAAATGGCACTACAACTCTCATACCAGGGGTCACAAGCTCTTGAAAATCCATTGGCACAAGATAATCAAATAGACGGTCTGTTTGATTGGACGCTACGTCTACAATCACTTTTGCAATCATTGTTGCCTCTCCATGTGTATATTCATCGTTGCATCTAAAATAGATTTGGCTGCTTCCACTTTCTGAGTCATTGGAATATGTATTACATCGCCAGTCTTTTTATATAAAACTAGTTCATTTGTATCCCCTTGAAAACCAGATCCCGGTTCCGTGATAGAATTGGCACAAATCATATCTACTCTTTTTTTCTCTAATTTCCCCTTAGCATACATTTCAATGTTCTCTGATTCTGCCGCAAATCCTACTAGTGTTTGATGGGTACGTTTCTCTCCCATTGTTTTTAGTATATCTGCGGTTCTTTCCATTTCAATAGTCCATTCTCCCTCTCTCTTTTTCATCTTCTGATCATATGTTTGTTTCGGACGATAGTCTGCAACTGCTGCTGCTTTAATTACAATATCTGCATCACCAAAGTTCTCCATCACCGCTTCGTACATATCATTTGCTGACTCTACTGAAACAAATTCCACCTGATTTGGAGGTTGTAAATTGGTAGGACCAGAAATGAGCGTTACATCTGCTCCTCTAGTTGCTGCTTCTTCCGCAATGGCATACCCCATTTTTCCAGATGAACGATTTGTAAAGAAACGAACAGGATCTATATTTTCTCTCGTAGGTCCAGCTGTGACTATTATTTTTTTCCCTTGCCACACTGCATTAGTTTGTTTGTAAAAAAAATGTTGAATTTTTAGCAATAAATCCTCTGGTTCAGCCATTCTTCCTTTCCCCTCATACCCACATGCTAGATACCCTTCATTCGGTTCTACAAAAGAATATCCATATGAACGAAGTGTTTCCATATTTTTTTGTACAGCTGGGTGTTCATACATATGTACATTCATTGCAGGTGCTATGAATACAGGAGCGGTTGTTTTTAGTAATACAGTTGAAACCATATCATCAGCAATTCCATTAGCAACCTTTCCGATAATATTTGCTGTTGCTGGTGCCACCATTACGATATCAGCCCAATCTGCAACATCAATATGAGATATCTTCGTTGGATCTGCTTCTTCAAATGTATTGGTATAGACTCTATCTCGAGACAAAGCTTGAAATGTTAAAGGTGTTACGAATTCAGTTGCTGACTTTGTCATTGCTACTTTCACATTAAATCCATTTTGAACTAATTTACTTGTTAATGCAGCAGCTTTAAATACTGCGATTCCCCCAGTTACACAAAGCAATACATTCTTTTTCATGAACAATCTCCTCCGGGCAATTAAACTCTAAATACTCTAGTTACACGATACCGAAAAATACGTCGAAAGACAATGATGAACAATCTCCTCAAAGAAAAAAAACAACCTAAGAAAAAGGTTGTTTACTGTTCACGTCTGTTAAATGTGATTTTTTCCGCTTCAATTTCTTCTAAAGCCATTCCTACATAGTTTACAGACTTCGATTTTGCTGTTTTTTCATAAAGGTCTGGCTTTTCCCGCAATTGTCTCGCACGATGTGCAGAAACAGTAACAAGTGTGTACTTGGAATTAATCTTTGTCATTAATGAATCGATGGATGGATTTAACATCCTATCACTCCTCTACTAATTCTTTATAAAGATGAATAAGTCGCTCTTTTCTACAGTTTTCCGCTGTAACGATGGATTTAATTCTTTCCACTGCAAGCTCCACTTCATCATTTTCTACTACATAATCATATTTGTCCATTAATTCAATTTCATCTTTTGCAACCGTCATACGGCTATCAATAAGATCCTGGGACTCTGTTCCCCTACCTTCTATTCGATTACGTAGCTCTTTTAAACTTGGAGGCATCAGAAAAATAAAGACTCCTTCAGGGAACGTTTTCTTCACTTGGAGTGCACCTTGAACCTCAATCTCCAGTATAACATCTTGCCCTGCGGCAATTGTCTGTTCCACATATTGCCTTGGCGTACCGTAATAATTATCGACATATTTAGCCCATTCTAAAAGCTCATCATTTTCAATCATGTATTCAAACTCTTCTTTTGACTTAAAAAAATAGTTTATACCATCCACTTCTCCAGCACGAGGATTTCTCGTTGTTGCAGAAACAGAGTATTGAATATGCGTATCATGTTTTCTAAGTGCACCACAAACAGTTCCTTTTCCAACTCCAGATGGACCGGATAGAACAATTAGTAATCCTTTTTCTCTTCTCATAAAAAACCTCCAGCAATCATAGTACCATTAATCTCTTCTTCAAGTTTTATCATACTTTTAGTCTATTGTTCAAGGAACTTTGTAAAAAAAAGTAATAATCGAATGACGAGGGTGTGTAAATAGGTTCCAATCTCCCTTCTACACACCCCCTAAAAATTCTCTATTCTTCTGATACTTCATCACGGTTATTGAATACTCGTTGTGCCACTGTTTCTGGCTGAACAGCTGATAAAATCACATGGTCACTATCTGCAATAATTACAGCTCGAGTTCTTCTCCCGTACGTTGCGTCAATTAGCATATTTCTCTCTCTTGCTTCCGTAATGATCCTTTTTATTGGAGCTGATTCTGGGCTAACGATGGAAATAATTCGATTTGCTGAAACGATATTTCCAAAACCAATATTTATTAGTCGGATGTCCATGTTCATTCCCCTAACTTTATCTTAAATTGTGAAGCTATTATCAAATTTATTCTACATTTTGTACTTGTTCACGAATTTTTTCTAATTCAGACTTCATATCAACAACGAGTTGGCTAATAAATACATCGTTCGCTTTCGAACCAATCGTATTAATTTCTCGATTTAACTCCTGAACGAGAAAATCAAGTTTTCTACCAACAACCTCATTTTGATTTAAAATATGTACAAATTGTTTTAAATGACTTTCAATCCTTATTAACTCTTCTTGAATGTCCGATTTATCCGCATAGATGGCAACTTCTGTGACGATTCGTGCCTCATCTACATCCAATTGACCTCCTAGAAACTCTTGAACTCGTTTTGTTAGTTTCTCACGGTAATTGTTTTGTACAGTTGGACTATATTGCTTTAATTCAGCTGCACCCTGGCTCATTTTTTCTATTCTTACCTGGAAATCTTCATATAGCATTTGCCCTTCTTTTTCACGCATTTGCCGCAACTGCTGCACGGCCTCTTCTGTCGCCTTCACAACCATACTTCGGAGTTCTTCCGTCACTTCATCCGATTCCTGAACATCTACAACCTCTTCATGCAAAAGCAAACGGTCAATCGGTAAAGCTTGATCAGATTCAAATGTTGTTGCCATTTTTTCAAAGGTTTGTTGATATTGATTTAACAAATCCCAATCAACCGATAATGTACGATTAACAATACCTTCTCCTTGCAAATTAATAAAAACATCTACTTTTCCTCTTTTAATATAACGAGAGATTACTTTTTTTAATTGATCTTCAAAAAAGAAAAATTGACGCGGCATCCTTATATTGATTTCGCAAAATCGGTGATTTACGGCCTTCATCTCTACTGTGACGTGACGGTCGCCACTTTCCTTTGAAGATCGACCATATCCTGTCATACTTATTATCATTTCTATCACATCCACATTTATATTCTAAACAATTTTACTCTTTACAACAAGAGAAATAAATTAGATTTCACTGTTTTATTATTTTACTAATATTCTAACATTCTTCCCTTCTATAAACTTCTAATTCATTCGTCGTTATTTTCTACAGTAGTCATTAACCTTTCTAGGCAGTACTACCTCTGATATAATAGGAAGGTATGAAGAAACGGAGGAATCCCATATGTCTTTTGACGGAATTGTAACAAGAGCAGTTACACATGACTTACAACAAAAACTTCCTACAGGAAGAATTGTAAAAATACATCAACCTTTTAAAACAGATTTAGTTATAACAGTGCGTGCTCGGGGGAAAAATCACACATTATTTTTATCAGCAAATCCATCCTTTGCTAGGTTTCACTTAACGAATGAAAAATTTGATAATCCACAAGAACCACCCATGTTCTGTATGCTCCTACGCAAACATTTAGAAGGAAGCTTTGTTGAAAAAGTGGAACAACATGGGCTTGAACGTATTGTAACCTTCTCTATTGTTGGAAAAAATGAACTTGGAGACGTTTCGAAAAAGACGTTAATTATCGAGCTGATGGGAAGACACAGCAATATATTATTTGTTAATAACGATGATAACAAAATTATAGATAGCATTAAGCACATACCGCCATCACTGTCTAGTTATCGCACAGTGCTCCCCGGTCATGAATATAAGGAACCTCCTTATTTAGATAAATTGAATCCATTAGAAGTTTCCTTGGAGGAGGTAACAAGAAAGCTTTATTTTAATCAAGGAAAACTAGATAAGCAACTATTGAATACGTTTAGTGGTTTATCCCCACAGATCATTCAAGAAATGATGAAGCGCGCAAAACTCGTGAATCAAGAAACACTACCTTTAGCCTTTATGGAAACGCTAGAACCTGTGAAAAATCATGACTATACCCCTCAAATTATTGGAGAATCCGAATCATTTTCTGTTATAAATTTAACCCATAAGAAGGGAACAGTTCAAACATTTTCCACTGTCCATGAAATGCTAGACCGCTATTTTCACGGAAAAGCTGATAGAGATAGAGTAAAGCAACAGGCAAATGATTTAGAGAAGTTTTTGCGAAATGAATTAAATAAAAACAAAAAGAAAATAAAGAAACTAGAAATAACGTTAAAAGATGCAGACAAAGCGCAAAAACAACAACGATTTGGTGAGTTATTAACCGCACATATGCATCTTATTAAAAGTGGAGATAATGAAATCGAGGTAGTAGATTATTATGACCCAGAGCAAAAAGCAGTTACTATTCCTTTAGAACCGAGAAAATCTCCCGCCGAAAACGCTCAACTTTATTTTAAACGGTACCATAAATTAAAAAACTCCGTTGCAGTGGTTCAAGAGCAAATCGTGAAAACAGAGGAAGAGATTGTATATTTAGAACAAGTCATTCAGCAAGTAGAAACTGCATCACCAAGAGATATTGAAGAAATTCGGGAGGAACTATCGGAAGAAGGTTACATAAAAAAGCGGGTGCAGAAAAAGCAAAAGAAAAAAGTAGACAAACCTGTATTGGATCATTATGTATCTGCTGAAGGCCTTGATATTTATGTAGGAAAAAATAACAAACAAAATGAATATTTAACAAACCGCTTTGCGCGTCAATCGGATACGTGGCTCCATACGAAAGATATTCCTGGTTCCCATGTCGTCATTCGTGGAGATCAGTTTAGTAATGAAACATTACTAGAAGCAGCAAATTTAGCTGCATACTTTAGTAAGAGTCGACAATCAAGCCAAGTACCTGTCGATTACACACTTGTACGTCATGTAAAAAAACCAAGTGGTGCAAAGCCGGGATACGTCATTTATGAACAACAAAATACATTGTATGTTACACCAAATGAAAATCTAGTTCTAGAGTTGCGGAATCGAAAAGGCACAGTGAAGAAATAGGTAGCTACTTTTCTAGTTAAAACGATCTATAGTTAGTTGGCTGGTATAAGGTAGGAAAATCAAAGTTGGGGAACTATGAAGGGCCTATGGTTACCGAAACTGCTATGAAGGCTGGAGTTCGGTCACTTTGAACGCTCTATGGTGACCGAAATAGCAATGAAAACTGGAGTTCGGTCACTTTGAACGCCTCTTGGTGACCGAAACTGCTATGAAAACTGGAGTTCGGTCACTTTGAACCCCTCATGGTGACCGAAACAGCTATGAAAGCTGGAGTTCGGTCACTTTGAACGCTCTATGGTGACCGAAACAGCTATGAAAGCTGGAGTTCGGTCACTTTGAACGCTTTATGGTGACCGAAACTGCTATGAAAACTGGAGTTCGGTCACTTTGAACCCCTCATGGTGACCGAAACTGCTATGAAAGCTGGAGTTCGGTCACTTTGAACCCCTCATGGTGACCGAAACTGCTATGAAAACTGGAGTTCGGTCACTTTGAACGCTCTATGGTGACCGAAACTGCTATGAAAACTGGAGTTCGGTCACTTTGAAACCTCTACTCTATGGCGACCGAAACTGCTATGAAAGCTGGAGTTCGGTCACTTAGTAATAATATTTGTTTACTATTAACTGATACACGTATTTTCTGAGTAGATATCCATGCAAGTGAACATTCTCACCATGACGGATGAAAATACGTTATTAGATGTTTTAGAAACATCAACTTCATATGAAAGAGCGAATGCCCACGGAACTCCAGTGGGAAGTAGAGTAGAGGCGAGACACCGCAGAGCGGAGACAGGATGTCGACATGACGCCGTTGCCCACAGGACGTGGGCACGTACTTAGGCAGAATTCCTCGAGGAGGCTTGCCAACTAGGGAGTGGGCAGTAGCGAATGGAATACAAACAACAAAGTTAGTATTCCATATTAGTCTGATACACGTATTTTCGAGGGTAGACTAAATAAAAGAACGCACAAATTTTCCAATTAAGGAAAATTCCGTGCGTTCTTTTTGTCAAACTAATTTGTAACTCTTACCCCGCATCCAACACTTTAAACTGTGCCTTCACAAGGGAGTAATACTCACCTTTTTCCTTCATTAACTCATCGTGATTTCCTTGCTCTAATATGTTTCCATGCTCTAACACGATAATGTTATCCGCCTCACGAATAGTGGATAAACGGTGAGCAATCATGATCGCGGTACGTCCATGTAATAAACGTTTTAATGCAGCTTGGATGACTTGCTCTGTTTCTGTATCGATAGAAGCAGTTGCTTCATCTAAGATTAGGATTTGTGGGTCTGCTAACAGTGCTCTCGCGAATGATAATAGCTGTCTTTCACCGACAGAAAGGACATTCCCTCGCTCTTCCACTTCTGTTTCATACCCATTTTTCAATTGCTGAATAAATTTATGTGCTCCTACAGTTTTAGCTGCCTCTATTACCTGTTCATCTGAAGCACTAGGATTACCGAAGCGGATATTCTCCATAATCGTACCAGAGAAAATAAACGTTTCTTGTAGTACAATACTTACTTTTTCTCGTAAACTATCAAGAGTTATGTCACGTAAATCATGTCCGTCAATGGTTACCCTTCCCTTCGTTGGATCATAAAATCTAGTAATTAAATTAACAATCGTTGTTTTACCACTACCAGTATGACCAACTAAAGCAACCGTTTGACCTGCGTGCATTGTCAAATCAATGCCTTTTAATGCTTTTCTTTCTTCATCGTAAGCAAATTCTACATTTTCAAATCGAATTTCACCTTTAATGTTTTTCAGCTTTTTCGCTTTCGTTTTTTCTGGTACGGATGGTCTTTCATCTAAAAACTCAAAAATACGTTCGGATGAAGCCATACCTACTAATAACTGGTTATATACTTGCCCTAAACGGGAAATTGGCTCCCAAAACATGCCAATATATAATGCAAAGGAGAAAAACTGACCAGGAGTTAATGGTGTTGTTTGAATAAGGAATACACCATAAGATAGAAGAACAGCCGTTCCAATAGCACCACTCATTTCCACGAAAGGACGAAACATTGCGTTCTTTTGTGTTGCATTTCTCCAAGATTCAAAGTTTTCATAATTCATTTTATTAAAGAATCCGATGTTCTCTTTTTCTTGTGTATAGGATTGAGTAACACGAATCCCTTGAATACTCTCGTTTAAGTGAGAGTTAATCATGGACTGTTTAATACGAACGTCCTGCCATGATCGTCGAATATTTCGACGTAACTTTGTTGAGATAAAAAACATGATTGGTAGAACCACCATAATGGCTAAGGTAAGTTCTGGACTAATCATGAATAGGATGAAGATAATTCCGAAAAGCATGATAATATCCATTAAAAGGTTAATTACCCCATTGGTAAATAAATCTTGTAACGAGTTAACGTCATTTGTAATCCGAACAAGAATGGAGCCAGCAGATCGTTGATCAAAGAAACGATGTGACAGTCTCTGAATATGATCAAATAATGCTTTTCGTAAATCAAATATAATATGCTGACCTACTTTATTCATATAGAAGATTCTAATAACATTACCGATCCAGGATATCACATACATTCCAGTAAGAATTGCTACCATTAACCATAAAAAGTTAATATCTCGAACTTCAATTAAGTTGTCTAATGCATAACTACCAATTAACACAGGCGCTAATAGGCGAACCGCCGTTGACAAGATCATACCTAAAATAGCTAATGGCAATAGATTTTTTGAATAAGGTTTCATATATCCAAAGAGTCGTAGCATTTGCTTCCAGTTAAACGGTTTTTCGATTGCTTGATCCGTGGAGTAATGGAAACGCTTCAGTGTACGATCCTCTGATTTCTTTTCTTGATTTTCTTGTGACAAGCTGCTCACCTCCTATTTTGCTTCCTGTAAAAATGTATTTCTATCTTTGAATTGGATGTCGTAAATGTTTCTGTAATTGCCGCCAAGAGCAACTAATTCATCGTGTGTTCCTCTTTCTACAATATTTCCATTATCAAGTACGATAATTTCATCTGCATGCATTAACGACGAAATACGATGGGCAATAATAAACGTTGTTCGCCCTTTCATCACTTCTTCAAACGCAGCTTGGATCTTAGCTTCTGTTTCCATATCTACCGCACTCGTAGCATCATCTAAAATGAGAATACTAGGATCGATACATATCGCTCTTGCTATTGCAATACGTTGTTTTTGACCCCCAGAAAGTCCCATTCCTCTCTCTCCTAAAACGGTATCATATCCATTAGGAAGCTCCATAATGAAGTCGTGTGCTTGTGCTCTCTTTGCAGCATCAATGATTTGTTCCATCGTTGCTTCAGGCGAGCCATAAGAAATATTATCCTTTATAGAGGAAGAGAACAGGAATGACTCTTGTAAAACAACACCAATATTATGGCGAATCGATTTTAACTTATATTTCTCTAATGGAAATCCATCTATTAAAATCTCCCCACGACTTGGTTCATAAAAACGAGATATTAACTGAGTAATGGATGTTTTCCCCGAACCAGTTGCCCCGATTAATCCGATGGTTTTTCCTGGAGGAGCATCAAACGTAATGTTCTTGAGTGCAAGTTCATCTTCACTATCATAACGATGTGTAACATCTTTGAATTGTACGTGTCCTTCTAAACGCTCTACTTCCCTTGCACCTGGCTCATCAAAAATATCTTCACTTTCGTCTAACACTTGTAATAAACGTTCCCCTGATGCTTTCGATTGAGAAAACATGTTAATAATAAAACCAAGGTTCATAAGTGGTCCAACGATGTACCAGATTAAACTAAAGAACGCACCTAGTACCCCAGGTGTTATGTCACCCTGAATAACGAGAAACCCACCATAGCCAAGTAAAACTACGACACAAATATGACCGATAAGTTCCATCAACGGGAAGAATTTTGCCCAAATTCCAGAAGTATAAATAAACTTATCTTTGTAGTCATTGTTTTTGTCATCGAAACGACCTATTTCATAGTTTTCTTTCGAAAGTGATTTAACTGTATTCATTCCACTAATGTTTTCTTGAACCTTCGTTGTCATGCTTGCAAAAGACTTTCGAATATCCTTAAATGCTGGGTGAACCTTTTTATCAAACCGATATACTGTAACAACTAGAAACGGCATTGCAGCAAGCGTTAACAATGCTAACGAAGGACTGTAATAGAACATAATACCCATACTTAAACCTACAAGCATTACTAAGTTAATTAACTGCGCACATCCGAAAGACAAAAAGAAACGGAATCCCTCTACATCGGCAGTTAACCGTGACATGAGGTCCCCCGTTCTTGCGTTATCGTAATAGCGAAATGGCAAAAATTGCAATTTACGGTATAACGCGTTACGTAGTTCATAAACTGATCGAATTCCAAAAAGATCACCTAAATATTGGTGGAAATAAACTGCCACACCTTTAAGTGCCATTAACACTAAAAATCCGATCGATACGTATGGAACGAGATGAAAGTTTTCTCCTAAAATAATTGTATCCAATGTTATCTGTAAAATTATTGGATACACTACCGTGATACCTGTTACCGCTAGTAAAGTTAAAATAGATACAAGAAAATACCGTTTATACGGCCAGTAAAATTCCTTTAAACGCTTAAATGTATTCAATCGATACACCTCCTATAATTTCAAACGACTGAAATACCTTAAATTCATAAACATAAAAACATTCTGAGAATTGTACACAAAAAAAATTAGGGAATAGTAATAATATATCGGTTTCCGAAATAATTTTCTATGTCGTATAACCCTCTAATTCGTTCATATAAGACTAAAATTTATGAATTCTCTTCAGTTATCCAATTCAATGCTACATTTTCTTACAATATCACTGCTTTATTACATATTGCGTTTTTTTATGTAAGACTTCATATCAACATAACTTCATTTTATACTTATATGAAGGGATATTTTAGATTATTCGACTCACCTCTTTTACTTTTACTTTTTTGGGGGATAAAATTTTTAGAAGATTGAAAGAAGAATGTAGAAAGTAATTATTTATTATAGACTCTTAGATTTGAATGTCAAGAGGAAGAGACTAGAAATATTAATGTCTACCTTGAAAATATGTAATCTCAATTGGTGGTTAACTTATCTAGTATTCCTAATATTGTTGGTTTCTATTCCATTCGCTTCAGTCCACTCCTTTCCGTGGGGAGCTGCCGAGCCACCTTCGCGACTTCGTCTGCTACGGTGTCTCGCCTTTACTCTGCTTCCCACAGGAGTTCGTGGACTTGCGCTCATTCCATATAAAGTGAAGAGTACTAACTATACTCATAACGTATTTTCATCCGCCATGGTGAAAATGTTCACTTGCATGGGTGTCTACCCTCGTAAAATATGTTTTCTTCATTAGTGGGTAACTTATCAAGTTTTTCTTACTTTGTCGGTTATTATTCCATTCGCTTCAACCCACTCGATTTATTGACTGGCTTACACTCTTTGCTTTTTTTGAAAGCTCTTACTATTCCATAGTTATCGGACTCCCGCGACATTCCAACCTATTCTCCTTTCCAATATGTCGCGCGGACGGCTCTCCCGCGACATTTTAACCTATTCTCCTTATCCAAATGTCGCGCGGACGACTCTCCCGCGACATTTTAACCTATTCTCCTTTCCAATATGTCGCGCGGACGGCTCTCCCGCGACATTTTAACCTATTCTCCTTATCAAAATGTCGCGCGGACGACTCTCCCGCGACATTTCAACCTATTCTCCTTTCCAATATGTCGCGCGGACGACTTAACAGCATTATTTCATCTCCAAGCTATCAAAGAAAAAACAAAAGGCTACAGAAATAGAGCATTCCCTGCTCCATATACTGTAACCTTCCAACATTCCTACTTCACATTCTTACTCGTGAACACTACTCCATGCCTTTGGATCTGCACTCCATGTTTTTAATACTGGAACATCACTCTCCGCGATCTTTCCTAACGCTAAAGCCTCTTCTAATAAAACGGAATAGGAAGTTAACGTAGATACAGGTATTCCTACCTCTTCAAACGCAGTTGTTGCCGCTCCTAGCTCATACGTAAAAATAGCACATACTCCAAGTACGTTACCGCCAGATTCACGTACTGCATTTGCTGCTTGAATAGAAGAACCACCAGTAGAAATTAAATCTTCAATAACCACTACCTTCTGATCTTCAGCTAATGCACCTTCAATCATATTTTGCTTTCCGTGGCCTTTTGCTTTGGAACGTATATAAATCATTGGTAATTTAAGACGATCCGCCACCCATGCTGCATGAGGAATTCCCGCAGTTGCTGTTCCTGCAATGACTTCCACATCTGGATATTGTGCTTTAATCATCTCAACAAATTGTTCTGCAATTTCTGACCTTACCTCAGGAAAAGACATTGTTAAACGGTTATCACAATAAATGGGAGATCGTAAGCCTGAGCTCCAAGTAAACGGATCATTCGGTTGTAACGAAACCGCCCCTATCGTTAATAAAGATTTAGCTATATTTCCACTCATCGTCCACGTCTCCATTCTTGTTCATATTGGTCATACGCTAGTACAGGATTATCAGCGCGTGTTATTCCACGTCCCACAACAATCGCATCAGCACCGTACTCAGCCGCTAAAAATGGCGTTACAACCCGCTGCTGGTCATCTGCTGCATCTTCTTTTCTTCGAATGCCAGGAGTTAATGTATAAAACGAAGATCCAATTTCTTCACGAATTCTTTGTACTTCTTGTGCAGAGCACACTACTCCATCAAGGCCAGCTTCCTTCACTAGCCCACATAAGTGAATGACGTGATCATTCAAGCTTGCGGAAATCATAAACTCCTTTTGCATCATTTCTTCCGAAGTACTAGTTAACTGTGTTACTGCGATACAAGTAGGCAACTTTCCACCAGCTGGAGTTCCAGCAACAAGCCCCTCTTTTGCAGCACTCATCATCTGGACGCCACCCATCGCGTGGACATTCACGATATCTACTTCCAAAGAAGCTAACTGCTGCATTGCTCGCTTTACAGTATTAGGAATGTCATGTAGCTTTAAATCTAAAAAGATCGAGTGCCCTTTTGACTTTAAGTCATAAAGAAACGGTACACCTTCCCTGTAAAACAACTCCATTCCTACTTTTACAAATAACTCTCTATTTTCAAATGGAGTTAGAAACGAAAGTACATTTTCCTTTGTTGGAAAATCAAGGGCAACGATTAACGGATGCTTTTGCATAATGAACTCCTCCCTACGATAGAAGATAACGTTTCAATACCTAGCTCATCCATACGTTCTTCTAATTGATCTATTAAATTCGGACATGCAAATGGATCAATGAAGTTTGCTGTTCCAACTGCAACCGCACTCGCACCTGCCATCATAAATTCTAATATATCATCCACTTCATAAATCCCACCCATTCCAATAATCGGAATAGATACCTGTTGGCTCACATCATAAATCATTCGGATCGCAACTGGCTTAATCGCCGCACCTGACAAACCACCCGTACGATTTGCTAATATAGGTAAACCAGTTTTTAAATCAATCCGCATTCCCAACAACGTATTAATCATACTCAATCCATCCGCACCAGCTTCTTCTACCGCTTTTGCAATTTCAACAATGTCCGTAACATTTGGTGACAACTTTACATATACAGGCACATCAGAAACTGATTTCACCTTCTCCGTTAAATGGGCTGCAGTGGCAGCATCCGTACCAAATGTAATTCCACCTTCTTTTACATTCGGACAAGAAATATTTAATTCAAGAGCATTCACATTACGTACCTTAGATATTTCTCTTGCAACCTGAACATAATCCTCAACAGAATACCCTGCAATATTAACTACAATAGGAGTATCGTATTTTTCTAACCAAGGTAATTCATGCTGTAGAACATGCTCAAGCCCAGGGTTCTGAAGGCCAATTGCATTGAGCATTCCCCCTGGGGTTTCTGCAACACGAGGAGTTGCATTCCCTCTGCGCTCCTCTACCGTAACAGCCTTCACACATATAGCACCTAATCGATTCAAATCATACAACTTCCCATATTCTTGACCAAACGCAAAGCAACCTGAAGCAGGCATAACGGGATTTTTCATTTCTAACCCAGGAAGACTCACTGCTATCCGACTCATAAAACCACCTCTCCCGCTAAAAATACAGGGCCATCAGTACAAATTTTCGCATAAGCCTTCCCTGTCTCTGCATCACGTTCCTTCAGATCACAAACACACGCTAAACAAGCACCAACACCACAACCCATTCTCTCTTCCAATGAAATATATCCAGGAGAAGTAGCAACCTGCTCTACAGCACGGAGCATTGGCTTCGGCCCACATGTATAATACAAATCATATCCATCTAACTTTTTTAACGCATCAGTAACAAACCCTTTGATTCCCTGCGATCCATCCTCTGTAGTAATTATGACTTCACCAAGAGAAGCAAATTCTTCTTCTAGAAAAACATCATTTGCTGTCCGGAAACCAAGTATAGTGATAACACGTACACCCATCGCAACTAGCTGCTTTCCTAAATAGTAGAGTGGGGGAATTCCCACTCCACCCCCTACTAATACACATGTGTTTCCTTGGTTTGCCGCTTCAACAGGAAAACCTTGTCCAAGTGGACCTAGAACATTTACTTCTTCCCCCACGATCTTTTCAGATAGAAGCTTTGTACCTTTTCCTTCCACACGGTAAATCATCGTCAACATTTCGTTCTCTAAATCTACATCACAAATACTAATAGGTCTACGTAATGTTGGATCTATCCCCTTCGAAATACGAAGATTCACAAACTGACCTGGATTCTTCATTTCTTTACTTAAAGGACCACGAACTTCAATACGGAATATTTTCGGTGCTATTTCCGTTTGTTTTGTTATGGTCATGTTGTCCATGATCATACTGTTATCCCCTTTTTCCTCGGAGTTTCTTGTCCCATTGGCTCAGCAGAGAATGTAATTAACTCCATAACTCTAAGCAATGCTTCTGCAGTATCCATAGAAGTTAAACAAACAATTCCATGCTCTACCGCTTCTCGTCGAATACGGAAGCCATCACGTGCAACCTGCTTCCCTTTCGTTAATGTGTTAATGATAAACTGTGCTTGGCCTTTTTCAATTACATCTAACATATTTGGTGATTCCCCACCTATTTTGGATACAACTGTAACAGGAATGTTTTCATCTTGGATTGCTTTTGCAGTTCCTTCTGTAGCTAATAAATGATAGCCAATTCGGTGGAATCTACGCGCTAAATTCATCGCTTCTTCTTTGTCTTTATCAGCTATTGTAAATAGAACAGAACCGTGCGTTGAAATCTTCATTCCTGATGCAATAAGACCTTTATATAATGCTTTTTCAAGTGTATAGTCTCTACCCATAACTTCTCCAGTAGATTTCATCTCAGGTCCAAGCGTAATATCTACGCTACGTAATTTCGCAAACGAGAATACTGGAACCTTAACGGAAACAAGCTCAGGCTCTGGAAGGCAGCCTGTCTGGAATCCTTGCGATTGTAAGCTCAGTCCTAAAATCGCCTTCGTTGCAATATTCGCCATATTTACACCTGTAATCTTACTCAAGAAAGGTACAGTACGGCTGGAACGAGGGTTAACCTCTAATACGTATATTTCATTTCGATGAATAACGAACTGAATATTCATTAAGCCTTTAATTTGGAAGCCCGTAGCTAAACGAATCGTATAATCAATCAGCTGCTTCTTTAATGCTTCACTAATGTTTTGTGTTGGGTAAACAGCAATGGAGTCACCAGAGTGAACACCTGCGCGTTCAATATGCTCCATAATCCCAGGGATAACCACTGTCTCTCCGTCAGAAATTGCATCTACTTCAATTTCTTTTCCAGTTAAATATCTATCAATTAATACTGGATGCTTTTCATTCACTTTTACAGCACGATCCATGTATTTTAATAGATCCTGTTCGTTATAAACAATTTCCATCGCCCGTCCACCAAGGACATAAGAAGGTCGAACAAGAACTGGGTAGCCAATTCCATTTGCAATGGCAACTGCCTCAGATACTGATGTAGCTGTTTTTCCTTCTGGTTGAGGAATTTCTAGTTTCATTAACGTTTGCTCAAACTTATCTCTGTTTTCTGCACGGTCCATATTTTCTAACGTTGTACCTAAAATATTTACACCACGTTCTTCTAAATCAGATGCTAAGTTTAACGCTGTTTGACCACCGAACTGAACAATAACTCCCATTGGTTTTTCGTTTTCAATTACGTGCATCACATCTTCAATTGTTAATGGCTCAAAATACAACTTATCGGAAATTTGGAAATCAGTAGATACCGTTTCTGGATTATTATTAATAATAATTGCTTCGTATCCTGCTTCACGAATTGCTTTCACTGTATGAACCGTAGCATAGTCAAACTCAATTCCTTGTCCAATTCGGATTGGACCTGAACCTAACACTAGTACAGACTGTTTCTCTGTAGGTAACGATTCGTTTTCATCTTCATAGGTTCCGTAATAATACGGAGTTTCTGAAGCAAATTCTGCAGCACAAGTATCAACCATTTTATATACAGGTTTAATATTATGCTCTGTACGGAATGCTTCCACCTCACGAATATCTGCTCGTAATAATTGTGCTATTTCTGTATCGGAAAAACCGTATTTCTTTGCTTCACGAATGGTGTCAACATTCCATCCATTCTCTTCTACTACTTTCTCAAGAGCGATAATTTGTTTGATTTCGTAAAGGAAATAACGATCTATTTTTGTCATATTATATAATTCTTCCATATCGTAGCCTAAACGGAACGCTTCTGCTACATAAATAAGACGCTCATCGTCCGCATGAACTAATTTCTGTCTTAGCTCTTCATGTGAGATGTCTAAAGGCTTTGCAAAACGAAGATGGGATAAATCCACTTCTGTAGAACGAATCGCCTTTAGTAATGACTCACCTAATGTTCTACCGATCGCCATTACTTCCCCAGTTGCCTTCATCTGAGTACCAAGTTTTCTGTTAGCAGAATCGAACTTATCAAAAGGCCATCTTGGAATTTTCGTAACAACATAGTCTAATGCTGGCTCAAAGCTTGCGTACGTTGTTTGTGTAACCGGATTTTTACATTCATCTAAACGATAACCTACTGCAATTTTTGCCGAAAGCTTTGCAATTGGGTAGCCAGTTGCTTTCGATGCTAATGCAGATGATCGACTTACACGTGGGTTTACTTCGATTATAAAATAATTTTCGCTGTACGGATCTAAAGCACACTGAACGTTACAGCCACCTTCAATTCCTAGTGCACGGATAATTTTTAACGAAGAGTTTCGTAAAATTTGGTACTCACGATCTGTTAACGTTTGAGATGGAGCTACTACGATAGAGTCACCAGTATGAATACCCACAGGGTCTATGTTTTCCATATTACAAACAACGATTGCTTGATCATTTCCATCTCGCATTACTTCATATTCAATTTCTTTAAATCCAGCAATACTTTTTTCAATTAAGCATTGATTAACTGGGCTTTGATGTAACCCACCAGCTACGATTTCACGAAGCTGTTCTTCATTATATACAAGTCCTCCACCAGTTCCTCCAAGAGTATATGCAGGACGAACGATGATTGGATAACCAATTTCCTTTACGAATGCTAACGCTTGTTCTACCGTTGTTACGATATCACTTGGTGGAACTGGCTCATTTAATTCGTTCATTAATGTACGGAAAAGCTCTCTGTCTTCCGCCTTTTGAATCGCATCAAGATTTGTTCCTAGGAGTTCTACTCCATACTCATCTAAAATACCAGACTTCGATAATTCAACTGCAAGATTTAAGCCTGTTTGTCCACCTAACGTTGCTAAGATCCCGTCTGGCTGCTCTTGACGAATAATACGACTAACAAAATCTACAGTAAGGGGCTCAATATACACACGATCTGCAACAGACTCATCTGTCATAATTGTCGCTGGGTTGGAGTTGATTAATATAACCTCATACCCTTCCTCCATTAAGGCTTGACATGCCTGTGTTCCAGCATAATCAAACTCCGCTGCTTGACCAATAATAATTGGACCAGATCCAATTACGAGTATTTTTTGTATATCTGTACGTTTAGGCATTGTAAATCCCCTTTCTTGTTGCGTGTTCATTCAGCATTTCGCGAAATTCTTTAAATAAACCTTGTGCATCCTCAGGTCCAGGTGATGCTTCTGGGTGATACTGTACGCTAAAGGCTAACTCTTCTTTATGTCGAATCCCTTCAATGGAACCGTCGTTTACATTGATATGGGTGATTTCTAATTCTGTATCGATCAAGCTTATGGGTTCCACTGTATAACCATGGTTTTGTGCAGTAATTGCGATATATCCTGTACGTAAATCCTTAACTGGGTGATTACTGCCTCGGTGACCGAACTTCATTTTCACCGTTTCTGCTCCACACGCTAGTGCTAAAAGCTGGTGACCTAAGCAAATTCCAAAAATCGGTACTTCCCCTATTAACTCTCTGACCGTTTCAATACATTCTGGAACATCCTTTGGATCTCCAGGTCCGTTACTTAATACGATACCATCCGGTTGAAATAAACGGATTTCATCTGCAGTAGTATTATGAGGTACTACCATTACTTCATAACCTTCTGCAACTAAGTTTTTAACAATCCCTTTTTTCACTCCATAATCAATTAAGACAACTCTTTCTTTTGAGCCAGGATTAACAAAACGCGTTTTCGTTGAAACGGTTGCTACTTGGTCTGTTGGGAACGGGATTTCCTTTAAATGTGCAATTACTTCGTCAATGTTTGCATCTGCTGAGCAGATTCTTCCTTTTAACGTACCATTTTCACGAATCATACGTGTTAGTTTTCGCGTGTCGATTCCTTGAATTCCAGGTATATCGAAATGCTTTAACCATTCATCAAGCGTTAAATTAGAACGGAAGTGGCTTGGATATGCCGAAGCCTCTTTTACAATTAAGCCATGGATATTAGGTATGATGCTCTCAAAGTCATCACGGTTGATTCCATAATTGCCGATAAGAGGATAAGTCATCGTAACAATTTGTCCACAGTACGATGGATCAGACATAACTTCTTGATATCCTGTCATCCCCGTATTGAAAACTACTTCGCCATCTCTTTCTCGTTCACTACCGATACCTTTTCCTTCAAAGATTTCACCATTTTCTAATACTAATAACCGCTTCATGACATGACCTCCTCGTTTTTCCATGCTGTTTTCCCTGCTGCTACTGTGTGTACAGGCCAACCGAGTAATTTCTCTCCACCAAATGGTGTGTTTTTCCCTTTTGACGCAAACGATTCTACATCCACTGCTTGTTCTAGCTCTAAATCAATAATTGTAAAATCTGCATCACGACCAACCTCTAATGTTCCATAAGGTAATTGGAATGTTTCAGCAGGCTTATTTGTTAACCATTCAAGTAATTGTTGTAATGTTATCATTTCCGTTTTCACAAACTTTGTGTATAAAAGTGGAAATGCAATCTCAAGACCTACAATTCCAAATGGAGCTTCTTCGATTGGAAGAGCTTTTTCTTGCTTCGTGTGAGGCGCATGATCTGTTGCGATAAAATCAAGTGTTCCATCCAACAAGCCATCAATTAGGGCTTTACGATCTTCTGGTCCACGTAGAGGTGGATTCATTTTGTAATTAGTGTCTACTCCTGGAATATCTTCATCACATAAGATTAGGTGATGTGGAGTTACCTCAGCAGTTACATTGATTCCTGCACGTTTCGCATCACGTATAACACGTACCGATTCCTTCGTACTAACGTGACAAACATGATAATGTGCACCAGCTGTTTCCGCTAATAAGACATCTCTGGCAATATGTACCGATTCCGATGCAGATAGAATACCAGGCACATTATGTTTTTCAGCAAAGCTCCCTGCATGTACCGCTCCACCATATAGAAGACTATTATCTTCACAGTGAGCGACGATTGCTCTGTTAACTTTTGCAGCTGCAACCATAGCTTCGTACATTTTCCCAGCTTCTTGAACACCTACACCATCATCTGTAAAAGCAAAAGCGCCAAGGTTTGCAAGCTCCTTCATATCTGTTAACTCTTTTCCTAATTGGCGCACCGTAATCGAGGCATACGGTAAAACTCGTACATGTCCTCTTTCCTTCATTGCACTAAATATATTTTGAAAGTTCTCTGGAGTGTCTGGAACAGGTCTCGTATTTGGCATTGCGCAGATTGTAGTATAGCCACCTCTAGCAGCAGCCATTGTTCCTGTTTCGATTGTTTCTTTCTTTTCTCCACCAGGCTCTCGTAGGTGAACGTGAGGATCAACAAATCCTGGAGCTACAAGCAATCCTTTCATATCTACTACTTTATCTGCTTGAACTTCCTCGTTGCTTGTAAAAATGTTCTCGATTTTACCTGAATCCGTATTTACTAAAATAGAAATTGTCTCTTTTTCCCCGTTTTCTGTAAGTCTCCAACCATTTTTATATAACACGTTCATATTTTTTTACCTCCATCATGTTTAGTGCAAATGCCAGTACCGCTTTTCTTACTAACACACCATTTCTCATTTGCTTAAAGATTCTAGATCGTGAGCATTCAACTAGCTCACTAGCTAATTCAACATCACGATTTACAGGTGCAGGGTGAAGTATGATTGCATTTTTTTTCATTACTTTCTCTCGTCGTAATGTTAACCCAAATTCTTCATGATATGTTTCTTTCGTCCATCCTTCGCCTGAATCATGTCGTTCTGTTTGAATGCGGAGCATCATCATCACATCTGCGCTCTTTACTGCTTCGTCCATAGAAATAACGTTCCCTAGTGTTATGTCTTCATCCATCCATTCCGCAGGACCAGCAAAGGACACTTTTGCACCTAGTTTACGAAGGATATTCGCATTCGTTCTTGCTACTCTGCTATGGCGAATATCGCCGCAAATTACTACATGAAGCCCTTGGAACACTAGAAACTCTTGTTGAATGGTAAGTAGATCTAATAATGACTGTGTTGGATGGTCTCCAGCGCCATCTCCTGCGTTGATGATTGGGATATTTATATTTTCAAGCTCTTTGTAATAAGCTTTCTGAGGGTGGCGGATAACAACAGCTTCCACTCCGATTGATTCTAAAGTTTTCACTGTGTCATATAATGTTTCACCTTTTTGTACACTAGATGAATCTACATCAAAGTGGAGAGTATGAAGCCCTAATTCTTTTTGTGCCATTTCAAAGCTGCATTTTGTACGAGTACTAGGTTCAAAAAACAAGTTAGCAACAGTCTTTCTGTCAGATGAAGCAAAAAGCTTCTTTTCCATTTTGTTTGCTTCGTACAAAATTTTCTCCAATTGTTCAATCGACAAGTCTTCTAAGGTACGTAAGTGTTTCATGCTACCCGCTCCTTTTCTTTTTAAGTTTTTTGGAGTGTTAGGGTGCAAAAAGAGCACCCCTGAATAATTCATGGGTGCTCATGAGCTCTACCTTAGTACTGATAGAGATGAGGATTCAAGGAGTCATCCTAACTCCCTAAAGAACCTCTCATGTACCACCCTTGTAAGCCTCTCTGGACTTAGTTAAAGGATGAAAATTATTTTTCTTTATCTACTTCTACCTGTATACCCTTAAACATTTCGTCTGATTTTTTTATAATTGTTCGACCTGGTAGAAGTAGGTTTAATAAAACTCCGATAATAGCAGCAAGAGCCATACCCGGTATTTGGACATCCTCATTTACTTGAATAAAAGCTCCTCCAATTCCAATTACTAAAATTACGGAAGAAATAATTAAATTACGTTTCTCACCAAGATTGATTTTGTTATCAATTAACATTCTTAAACCACTGGAAGCAATGATACCGAATAGGAGAATGGAAACTCCCCCCATTACCGCTGTAGGAATTGTTTCAATTAATGCTGACACTTTCCCTACGAAACCAAATATAATTGCAAGTGTTGCTGCACCACCAATTACGAATACACTAAACACTCGTGTTAATGCCACAACTCCGATATTTTCCCCATATGTTGTATTCGGAGGTCCACCTAAGAATGAACTAATGATTGTTGCTACTCCATCCCCAAAGATAGAACGATGTAAACCTGGTTTTTCCACAAAGTTTTTCCCTACCACTTTAGATAATACCATCTGATCACCGATATGTTCTGATAATGTTACTACAGCTACTGGAACCATGATAGCTATGATCGCCCAAGAGAAGTTCGGTGTAAAAGTTACAAAAGGAATATAAAATTCAGGTACTGCAAACCAAGCTGCTTCCCTTACTGTTGAAGTATCTATAATTCCAGCAAATAATGAAATAACATATCCTCCAGCTATCCCTATAAGGATTGGGATTAGACCAAAGAACCCTCGAAAAAATATAGAACCTACAACCGTTATTAATAATGTTATTAGAGCTATTGTGAATAGTTTTCCGTCCCAAATAGGGTTATCACTACCTATTGTCTCAGGTAGGTACATTGCCATTTCTAGCGCAACAGGTGCCAAGCCTAAACCGATCACCATGATTACTGGGCCAACAACGATTGGAGGGAGTAAGTTCATCAACCAACGAACTCCTGCACCTTTTATAAATAGAGCTACGATACCGTACACGATACCAGCTACAAAACTTCCTACTAACATCCCTTCGATTCCACCAATAGAAATTGCCGTTATCATTGGCATAATGAATGCAAAGGAAGAACCGAGATATGCTGGAATCTGACCTCTTGTAATTAATAAGTAAGCAAGTGTACCTAGACCACTTGACACAAGCGCAACTGCTGGGCTAATTCCTACTAGGATTGGTACTAAAATCGTTGCACCAAACATTGCAAATAAATGCTGAATACTTAGCATAATCCATCTATCAAATCTTGGTTTTTCTTGAATTCCGACTGTTTGTTGTTCGTTCATTCCTAGTTCCTCCTATTAAAGTCATCAACATGGTATAGGGCTCTTTCTTCTAGTATGAGTACTACAAATACTTTGTATCCATTTGGTAAAAGTAAAACCCTACTGCAATTCTGTTACATTTAGAAACTGCTTTTTTGCTTGATGATAACTTCATCTTCTTTATCGATTTCTGTTAATTTTGCTACGACTACTTCTGATTTTGATGTTGGAACGTTTTTCCCTACAAAGTCAGGTCTTATCGGTAATTCTCGATGGCCTCTATCAATGAGTACAGCTAATTGTATTTGTGACGGTCTACCTAGATCAATTAATGCATCTAGTGCTGCTCTCACTGTACGTCCTGTGTATAGTACATCATCCACTAAAATCACCGTTTTGTTAGCAATATCTACTTCAATGTCTGTTCCTTTAATTTCTGGCTCTTCATCTTTTGTTTTCATGGAAAGATCATCTCGGTAAAGAGTAATATCTACTTCACCTACTTCGATTTTCTCCCCTTCAATTTGTTCAATTCTTTCTGCTAACCGATTCGCCAAGTAAATTCCTCTTGTTTTAATACCTACAAGAATACAATCTTCAATTCCTTTGTTTCGCTCAATGATTTCATGAGCAATGCGAGTCAGTGCTCTTCTAATTGCTTGTTCATCCAATATTGCCTTTGTCATCGTAAACCCCCTTCTAGGATTAATCGATGGAACCCTTTGAAGTCATAAAAATACCCTCTCGCTTGGCAGCGAGAGGGTACATTGGGCACACTTATCCATACGTGTCCAAATACACATTTTCTCCTCGAAAATGCATGTCCCTTCACAGCCTCACAGGACTGATGTTAAAGGTATTCCGTATTTATTTCTTTGTAATTATGTCACTATTGTCGGACTTTGTCAACGGATTTTCACCTATAAATTTAAGACAGATAATTCTAAATTTAAGTTAAATCCATCTTACGTAGTTGCTCTAGGCAATTTTCCATGTCTTCTGGTAATGGTGCTGTAAATGTCATTATTTCTTTCGTTCTTGGGTGTTCAAAACCCAGTAATTGTGCATGTAATGCTTGCCCCTCAATTGGGAACCTTTTACGTTGTCTTCTTGGTCCATATTTTGGATCTTCGATAATCGGAAATCCTATATATTTCATATGCACTCGAATTTGATGCGTTCTTCCTGTTTCAAGTTCACAAGCAACGAGCGAATGACTTTTAAATCGTTCCATAACTTGAAAATGGGTTACTGCGTCTTTACTATTTTTATCTGTTACCATCATACTTTGTCGGTCATCGGGATTTCTCCCAATAGGAGCATCTACCGTTCCTTTGTCATGACTAATGACACCTGACACGATTGCAACGTATCTACGCTTCGTTTCTTTGTTTTTTAATTGCTCTACGAGAGATTCGTGAGCGATATCATTTTTTGCTACCATTAGTAAGCCTGATGTATCTTTGTCAATTCGGTGGACTATTCCTGGTCGTAACACGCCGTTAATGCCTGATAAATCTTTACAATGAGCCATCAAACCATTTACAAGTGTTCCCGAATAATTTCCTGGTGCTGGGTGAACTACCATTCCTCGAGGTTTATTCACTACTAAGACGTCACTATCTTCATAAATGATATCTAAGTTCATTTCTTCTGCCTCGGCATTTAATGGTATTAGATCAGGTTCAGTAATGGCTATCTTATCGCCAGCTGCAACTTTATAGTTACTTTTGATTGATTCACCATTCACTTCAACATGTCCTTCTTTAATCCATTGCTGAATAAGAGTCCTAGACCATTGAGGGTAGTAATCTGTTATAAATTTGTCAATCCTAATTCCTTTTTCTTCTGCTGTTAATTCATATGTTTGCATATTATAACTTCCCTTGTTTTTTTTCTTCTTTAAAGACATAAATCACTAACATTATTACACCTACAACTAATGCAGAATCGGCAATATTGAAAATTGGGTAATTGTAAGCAAATATATATACATCTAAAAAGTCCACTACTGCCCCAAATAAAACTCGATCAATAAAGTTTCCGATTGCTCCACCTAACACTAGCCCTAACGAAATACCAAACCATCGATTTCCATTAACATGTTTTTGTATGTAATAAACAATTACTCCGATAACTATCACAGTTGCAATATAAAATAGCCACATTTGCCCTTGTAATATCCCAAAGGCTGCCCCTGCATTGCGATGAGACGTAATATGGAATACTCCTTCAATAACTGAAATACTTTCTCTTAGCTCCATATTTTGAACAACAAGCCATTTTGTAAATTGATCAATTATAATAATGACAAGTGCAATCACGTAATATATCACGTAGTTTATCCCCCATTCGAAGTTTCTATCTGTCCTTTTGAATTTTAGCATATAAGTTCATGGACAAACAATTTATTTCTGTGAAGTAATTATATTTTGGTTTTTGGCCATGGAGGATTAGTAAATTACTTTTTATTATAGTGACGCTCTTTTCATTTTTTATTCTAAAATGATTTTACATAAAAACACCACGAGCATATTCTACTGGGCCCTGAAAAAAGTTGATTGGTGCTTTTTCAGGGCTTCCATACTTCCAGCTCGCGGTGTGTTTTCAATTCATATTATTTACTCAACTCATAATGATTTACAACAATATCTGTACAACTATCACATAACCCTCGATGCTGTTCGTTTTTACCTAAAGAAGGGGCTACTACCCAGCAACGTTCACATTTTTCACCTTCTGCAGCTTCCACTTTTACCGATAGGAATTCATATGCTTTTGCGTCAACAGGAGCATCAGCTTTTGATGCAACTACTGCATTAGATGTAATAAACAGTTTGTGTAATGCTGAAATTCCTTGTAATAACTGTTTATCACTATCATCTGCATATAATGTGATAGAAGTTTCTAAACTCTTTTTCAATCCTTTTTCACTTCGAGCTTCTTCTAGCGCTTTTAATACGTCATCGCGAAGATCCATGAAGTGATCCCACTTTTGAACTAATTCTGTTGCATTACCATAATCCTTAGCATCAGGAATGTCCGTTAACTGAACACTCTCTTCTGTCACCCCTGGAATATGAGCCCATACTTCATCAGCTGTGTGAGAAAGAATTGGTGTCATAAGCTTTGTTAATGTTACAAGCGTTTCATACATTACTGTTTGAATGCCTCGACGCTCTGGATGATCCGCATGTTGGATGTAAAGAGTATCCTTTGCAATATCCATATAAAAGGAACTTAACTCAATCGTACAGAAGTTGTGGACCTTATTATAAACCGTACCAAATTGATACTCGTCATACCCTTTTCTTACATCACGAACCACATTGTTTAGCTTTACAAGCATATATTGATCTAGCTCTGACATATCTTCAAATGCAATTGCATCTTTTGCTGGATCAAAATCATGAATGTTTCCTAACATAAAGCGGAACGTGTTGCGGATTTTGCGATACACTTCTGCTACTTGTTTTAAGATATTATCAGAAACACGTACATCTGCTTGATAATCAACGGAGGATACCCATAACCGTAAGATGTCTGCACCGAGTTGCTTCATCACCTTATCAGGGATTACAACGTTTCCGATCGACTTACTCATTTTTCTTCCTTCACCGTCTAATGTGAAACCGTGACTTAGTACTGTCTTATAAGGTGCTTTTCCAGTAACTGCTACAGAAGTGGATAAGGAAGAGTTGAACCATCCACGATATTGATCCGAGCCCTCTAAATACATATCAGCAGGTCGTTGAAGGTCATCTCTTTCTTCTAGCACTGCTTGATGCGAAGAACCTGAGTCAAACCACACATCCATAATATCCATTTCTTTCGTGAATGTTCCGTTCGGACTATGTTCTGAAGTATAACCTTCTGGAAGTAAATCCTTCGTTTCCCATTCGAACCAAATATTTGATCCATGCTCACGGAATAATGCAGAAACATGATCGATTGTTTCATCGGTAATAATTGGTTCACCGTTTTCACCATAGAAAACAGGAATCGGAACACCCCATGCACGTTGTCGAGAAATACACCAATCACCACGATCTCTTACCATGTTATAAAGTCGAGTTTCTCCCCAATGTGGTACCCATTGAACATTGTTGATTTCACGAAGTAAGTCCTCTCGGAAATCCTTAATAGAAGCAAACCACTGTGCCGTTGCACGGTACATTACAGGCTTTTTCGTTCTCCAGTCATGTGGATAGGAGTGAGTCATAAACGCTAAATGAAGGAGAGCTCCCGCTTCTTTTAGTTTTTCTGTAATAGGTTTATTTGCTTCGTCGTAGAACAATCCTTCAAACAGCGGGGCTTCCTCTGTCATAACACCCTTATCATCTACAGGGCAAAGTACGTCTAAACCGTATTTTTGTCCAACAATAAAGTCATCTTCTCCGTGTCCAGGTGCAGTGTGAACACACCCGGTACCAGCTTCTAACGTTACGTGTTCCCCAACCATTACTAACGATTCACGATCGTATAATGGATGTTTTGCTACTGTATACTCGAGCTCAGAACCTTTCACAGTTTTCACAATTTCATAATCGCTCCAGCTAAGTTCACTCTCCAAATGCTCTAACAACCCTTTTGCAACGATGTATTTATTTGCATCTACTTTAACAACAACGTACTCTAATTCAGGGTGAACAGAAATCCCTAAGTTTGCAGGAATTGTCCATGGAGTTGTTGTCCAGATTACGTATTTTTCGTCTCCGTCTAAAACATTTTTGCCATCTTTTACATCAAACGCTACATAAATAGATGGAGAACGCTTATCATGGTACTCAATTTCCGCTTCTGCTAGTGCCGATTCAGAAGATGGAGACCAATATACTGGCTTTTTCCCTTTATAAATATAGCCTTTTTTCGCCATATCTCCGAAGACTTTAATTTGTTGAGCCTCATAACCATGCGTTAACGTAACATACGGATTATCCCAATCACCACGAACTCCTAAACGCTTAAATTGCTCACGTTGACTATCGATTTGACCAAGAGCGTACTCTTCACATTTTTTTCTAAACTCTGCAACACTTAACTTTTTACGATCAACTTTTCCATTTTTTGTCAAAGCTGTTTCGATCGGTAAGCCATGAGTATCCCACCCTGGAACATATGGTGCATGAAATCCAGTCATTGATTTATATCGAACGATAAAGTCTTTTAAAACTTTATTTAAGGCATGACCCATGTGAATATCACCATTTGCATATGGTGGTCCATCATGAAGTACAAACATTGGACGTCCTGCAGTCCTTTCTTGTACTTTTTCATACATTTTTTTACTTTCCCACTCTTCTTGAATCTTAGGTTCCCGATTTGGAAGATTCCCACGCATAGGGAATTCCGTTTTCGGCATAAGCAGCGTATCTTTATAATCCATGCCGCTTTCCTCCTTTAATTATGAAATTTTTTTTGCTATAGTGACCCTGAAAATAAAAAAACCCCCTCATCCGAAAGGGACGAGAAGGATAACCCGCGGTACCACCCTAATAAATAAGTTTTTTTACTGTTAACCAGTACTACTTATTCACTCAGCATTTCGTAACGTGAAATGAAACGACATAGCTTACTTAGAAAACTCCGTTCAGTTATGTGACTCTAGGGTGATATTCCATACGTCGCTAGTATCAGGCTTTCACCGCCCCTGACTCGCTAGACTAGAAAAACACATGTACTTATCCCTGTCATCGTCTTCATTTAGAATTATAAGTGTTACTATTATAGCATCATTTTGACCTTTCTTTTCACTTTTCAATCATAAGTGAAGAAGAAATTCATAAAATCTTATTAAAGTATATGATAAGAACGTTTTAAGCGTCAAGAAATTTTACATTACATTGTGTGAAACTAGTTACATTATTTAATACTTTGTTGCATCATTTAGTTGTAAATCTTCGAGTTCTGTTTTTTTACTTAGGTCATCCCAATCATCATTTTGAAGCATTTCTAGCTGAGCTTCAAGAAGCATTCTAAAGCGAGTACGGTAAACAGATGCTTGTTTCTTTAACTCTTCAATTTCAAGGGCAATCTTACGTGATCTGCTTAAAGCTTCATTAATGATACGATCAGCATTTTTTTCAGATTCCTTAATAATTAGTTTTGACTCTTTTTCTGCGTTTCGTTTTACTTCCTCCGCAGTTTCTTGTGCAATCAAAATGGACTTATTAAGTGTTGTTTCAATGTTAGAAAAGTGGCTTAGCTTTTGTTCTAGGTCATGAACTCGATCTGCTAAATCTTTTTTTTCTCGAATAACCATTTCATAATCTTTTATAACTTGATCTAAAAATTCATTTACTTCATCTTCATCATAGCCGCGAAATCCTCTTGTAAATTCTTTATTATGAATATCTAAGGGCGTTAATGGCATAAAAATACCTCCTCTAAGTTTGTTTTCTCAATCAATCATTATAAGTTTTATAATAGTAAATTATTTCGACATGACCACCAAACATTCCTGCTATTACGACAATTATTTTGGAATTCTAACTGAAATTCGTATTTTATCTTTTTTAGTATGACCTTCGTTCGATATGAATTCAAAACGTCCTTTACCTCGAACAGATACAATATCACTCTCTTGAAGCTGAAAACTTGGATCTTCAATTACCTTCCAATTAACTTTTACAAAACCACCTTCAATGAGTGTTTTTGTTTTGGATCGAGAAAGGTTATATACTTCAGCGCTTACAGTATCTAAACGTAGAGATGATACAGTCAGTTGCATAAAAGTAAAGTTATCTTCGGTTTCTATCATATCGTTCACTTCAATAAGATTCACTTTCGCTTTTCCTACAGAAGTAAAGTTCCACGAGACGAAATCGGATACTTCTTTAGCTAAGACAATTTGATATCTTTCCCCATCAGTTAAAATATCACCGAATTTCTCTCTCCGTAACCCAATGTTCATTAGTGCCCCTAGAATTTGACGATGTTCAATGCTTACAAATTTACTAGGATACTCTATCTCATAGCATGCTAACTCAAATGCATCTAATTCTGGTTCCATATAAGGTGGGTAAAGTAAACAGCGTTTTCGCTCTGCCTGCTCTTGCCCACCGTAGAAAGAAAGCTTAATTTCTTCTTGTTTTCCAATCACAGATGTGACTATTTGTTGTTGCCTAGGATCCAAGAAGTCTGTGAGTTTTGCTCTGTATTGCTCTTCAACTGTATTTTTCCATTCGAGAACCTGGTCCACAAATGTATGCTCTTCTTTTCGAAAGTGTTCATACACACTCATTCTTCTTCCACACTCCAAGTTACCTATACTAAAAATACATTAAATAAACATGTTGAATAAGAAAAATACACCAGACCTGGCCATATGTAGCGCAAGTATAGCAACTATTGGAGAAATATCTATCATTCCAAGAGGTGGAATTATTTGTCTAAATGGTTGTAAATATGGCTCCACAAGTCTACCAATAATTTGTCCGAAAGAAGATTCCCTAGCATTCGGAAACCACGACATAAAGATGTAAATAATCAATAAATAACTATAAAGGGTAAGGACTTGCATAATAATATCACGTAACAACATCATAAAAATCGTTCACCATCCTATTTTGTTCTAATCTTGAAGCATTTCTGATATGGTTCCAGACACGTCAACATTATCTGGTGTACAAAGAAAAATATTATACCCCAGCTTTTGTATGTCTCCACTTATAGCATATACTGTTCCGCTCATGAAATCTACAATACGTTTTGCTTGTTCGTGTGGTAAACGTTGTAAATTAATAACAACAGACCTTCTGTTTTTTAAGTGATCCGCTATTTCTTGTACTTCATCATAATTATGAGGTTCTACAAGAATTACCTTTGCTTGATTTTGGATACTCGTTAAACTAACTACATTGCTTTTTTCACGATCATTCCGTTGATGAAATGGTGCTTCTAATTCCTCATGTACTGTTTCATTAACGTTAACATCATCATAATCTTCTAATTCAAAGAACTTTTTAAATTTCCTTTTTAAACTCATATTACTCACCTCACAATTTCACTTTTTATGTACATTTTTACGATTCATTTCCTACTAAAGAAGATCCTATTCTAATGAATGTTGCGCCTTCTTCTACTGCAACTTCATAATCATTCGACATTCCCATGGATAGTTCATGACAAGGCGCATGAGGCAATTGTAATGCTTCAATAGTGTCCTTTAATTCTTTTAGTTTTCGAAAGACAGGCCTTGTTTCTTCCTTGTTTTCCACAAAAGGAGCCATAGTCATTAATCCAACTACTTCTATTGCTTCAAATTGCTTCAATGATGTTACAAACTGAATAGCATCACTAGGGTTAATCCCAGATTTGCTTTCTTCACCAGACACATTTATTTGGACAAAGCATTTTATTGATGTACCATGTGGTGCACGTTTATTTATTTCCTTCGCCAAAGATAGTCTATCAAGAGAATGTAAATAGTCAAATTGATCAATCATTTGTTTGACTTTTTTGGACTGCAAATTTCCGATAAAATGCCATATGGCTTTATCACCAAGAGCTTCTCGTTTTTCCAAACCTTCTTCTACACGATTTTCTCCTAAGTGAATCACACCTGCAGCTAATGCTTCAGAAGCTCGTGGAATGGAGACATATTTTGTAACTCCAATGATTTTAACCTCTGTGGACTTTCGGTTTACCTTTTCGCAACTCTGTTCAATTCTTTTCATTATGTGTTGTAAGTTATCCTTTACATCCACTACTAAAGCTCCTTCCACGTTAATCCATTCTTTTTCATATTACTATCATAATGAATCTTTCTTTATCAAGCAATGATTATCCAAGAATACTAACAAAATTTTATGTTCTTTTCTTAAAAATAGGTATTTTACTGCAACTTTTCTCAAATTATATCGAACTATAGTATGCAATATTTCGGCCAACATAACAATTTCCGCTTGAGCGTTATAGAGTAATGTTGGCTCAATATAACTTAAACCTTTCTCCTCGCTATTTTTTTTTATAATAAGGATCTGTTAAAAGATAAGATTATTTTTTGGAAGCAGTCTTGTGGAACTTCCCTAGGATAGTGAGCATTCTGGAGTAAAAATTAGCAATTACGTTTAAAGTGCAAAAAATTTAAAAGTTATTTATAGTAGGATTTTTTCAAAGCTTCAAGAATGAAAAAGCCTCCACCACATGGGGAGACTTAATCATCGTCGTCATCATCATCTAAGTCTACGTTTCCTGAAGAAGAATATCGAACGAGAACAACATCAGACCCTATCTTCACAACATTTTTCCAGGGGATCACAATCTCTTGTTCTCTATGAAATAAATTCATCATCCTACCACCGCCAATAATCAATGCTTCTACCGTACCCTTCTCTAAGTTAATATCCAAATCCGATATGTGGCCCAACAACCGTCCATCTGATAAATTCACAATATCCTTCGATTGAATATCTGAAATTTTTAACATACAAACGCCCTCCTCTACCACTTCAATAAATTGTATGCATGACTTGTTCAACATATATCCTTCATAAGAGAAAAATCGTAATACTTTTCTCTATCTAAAGGTTAGCCTGGAGAATTTCAAGTGCTTTGGCAGATAAAAGCTGTTTAATTGCCAGTTCTAGATCGTCTGATACACGTCTATTCGAGGGTAAACCTCTATTCTAAAATAGAAATGTAAAAATTGATTCAAAATAAAAAGCACACGAATCCTACCATCTGGTAAAATCCATGTGCTCCATATGAAATTTTATTTGTACATCACCTAAGTATAAGAATATTAGTTAAGCATCTTTTATTGATAGCTACCGACTTTCTTATTCTTTCGCATGTTTATTCATTTGCTGAATTGCGGCTTTTTCTAAACGAGATACCTGTGCTTGAGAAATGCCAATCTCATCTGCCACTTCCATTTGCGTTTTCCCTTGGAAAAACCGCATATCCAAAATCATTTTTTCTCTGTCATTTAATCGAATCATTGCTTCTTTTAATGCAATTTCTTCAATCCATTGAATATCCTTTTGCTTGTCATCACTAATTTGATCCATTACATAGATTGGATCTCCACCATCATTATATATTGGTTCGAATAATGATACTGGATCTTGAATAGCATCTAATGCAAATACGATATCCTCTTTAGGAACATCTAAAACTTTCGCAATTTCTTGTACAGTAGGTTCACGCTCTCTCGTTTTTTCACTCATTAAGTTATCTCTTACTTGTAGTGCCTTATAGGCAATGTCTCTTAATGACCTAGAAACACGTATAGGATTATTATCCCGTAAGTATCTCCTAATTTCTCCAATAATCATTGGAACAGCATAGGTCGAAAACTTAACATTTTGACCTAAATCAAAGTTATCAATTGATTTCATTAAACCAATACAACCTACCTGGAATAAATCATCCACGTATTCACCACGGTTGTTGAACCGCTGAATAACACTTAAAACTAAACGTAAATTCCCATTTACAAGTTTTTCCCTTGCAAACTCGTCCCCATTTTGCATTTGATCAAAGAGGACTCTCATTTCTTTGTTCTTTAGTACTGGTAATTTTGATGTGTCTACTCCACAGATTTCTACTTTATTGCGAGTCAATGTCTTCCCTCCCAACAGGAGTTGATGTACATGAGTAAGTATCTCCTTGAGAGGGAAATTTATGCAGAGCTTCCACATGAAAAAAGACTTGAACTGTGTTCAAGCCTTGTCACACACGGGAAAAAAAATTATAGCATTTTATTAAATTCTTTTCGTAACCGTTTTATTATTCTTTTTTCCAAACGAGATATATAGGATTGTGAAATTCCTAGCATATCCGCTACATCCTTTTGTGTTTTCTCCTCATCCCCAGCTAAGCCAAAACGGAGTTCCATTATTTGTTTCTCTCGATCGTTTAGTGACTCCAAAGCCTTTACCAGTAACTTTCGATCAACTTTATCTTCAATGCCTTTCGTAATAATATCCTCTTCTGTTCCTAATACATCCGATAAGAGTAATTCATTACCATCCCAATCAATATTCAAAGGCTCATCAAAAGAGACTTCGGAACGAATTTTATTATTTCTTCGTAAATACATAAGAATTTCATTTTCAATACAACGGGACGCATATGTTGCTAACTTTATTTTCTTCTCAGGATCAAATGTATTTACAGCTTTTATAAGTCCAATTGTTCCGATACTAATTAGATCTTCTATGTTAATACCTGTATTCTCAAATTTTCGTGCTATATAAACGACAAGTCGCAAATTCCGTTCAATTAGCACAGAGCGAACAGCATCATCCCCAGAAGGTAATTTACTTAATAAATAAGCTTCTTCATCCTTAGTCAAAGGTGGGGGTAAGGCCTCACTTCCACCTATGTAAAATACTTCGTTTGATTTAATTCCCAGTTTACCTAATAGTTTATACCACCAAAGTTTACATTTCAGTTTCCAATTCGTCATTTTATTTCCCCCTTAAAACATTTTTAGTCACAAATTACGAAGATTGCTTCTTCTGTTGCATCATCTTAGGGTTTAATAAACAATTAAAATCTTGGCGGTCTGACAATGGTGTATAACTTAACCCTAGTAGTACATTTCTACAAACATAAGGACTTTCTTTATCATATACAATGACTTCATCTGGTCGTAAAGCCCACAAGAACTGTTGTTTAGCACCAACTGTGCGGAATGGAACCATCGTTAGTTTTCCCTCAAAATTATCCGGTAGTTGTCCTTCAGAAAATACAGGCTTTTTCGTAAATTGAACTACAGGTTCTGGGAATTGATCTCCCACTTCCGTCATATCTATAATCATGACAGATCTTCCTGTTAATGGGTCCTCTAATCGATTCCCACTATCTACAAAACCATGTAACTTCAATTGAAGTCCTGCTACGCGAACAAAAACAGGATAAATTTGATCATATCGTATTTTTGCTGTTTCAATTGATTCCAAACGTTGTTTTGAATACCAATACATTATAGGAAAACCAACAAGAACAAAGATCCAACTTATTGGACTACCAAATCCGCTCGTTTGTGTTGCAAAAGTTCCCTTAATGAAGCTTGTATCGGTCTGAAGAAAAAAATGTAAACCTAATAGACCACCTCCTACAGCAAAATTCACAAAGAAAAAGGTTAGCCAAGCTTGAAAAAACAACCGAAATTGATAAATTCCAAAACTGACTAAAATGATAATTACTGAATATAAACTCTTGACAACAGGGTTTAATGCCACAGCTTCTAAAGGAGTAAACAGCAATATGATATACAAAGAAGCAATAAAAGCCCCTAAAAACAACCGTAACTTGCTTATATTCCTTTTCAGTATGACGGCTGTTAAATAGATTAATAATATATCAATCAAAAAGTTTAGTAGCCAAATAATATCTAAATATATTTTCAAGATATCCACCGTCCGAAAGGGAATTTGACCATAAGTATATCCTATGAAAGATTGTAAGTCTGTCACTTTTTGATACGAGAGAGGGACTTATTTTGACTGTTTTTCTTCCCTTTTGTCACCTTATTTTTTTATTGATATGCAGTGTAAAAAGATTATATGTTATGCATTTTAAATTGCTTTGTGTTATTTCTACCAATGTAAAGGTCGAAATAATATAAAACAAGGAAACATAATCTCGGTAGACATGTATCCAAGGTTGGGTTTGATAGAGTCTAGGAAACAACTAAAATGTGTATTTTCGAAGATAGACTTTCATGCAAGGAAAAGCTACACCATGCCGGATGAAGATATTTTATGATGCATATTAGTATTGAGGCATTTAACTTGATATTGGAATGAGCGAACGTCCACGGAACTCCTATGGGCAACAGAGCAGTGACGAGCCACCGAAAGGATTGGACAGAACCGAATGGTGTACAAACCATCAAAGTTAGTATTACTCTATAGACTGTTACACGTATTTTCAGGGGAGATCAAAATAAAAAAGCCAATGGAGGGGTCACTACCTTCCATTGGCTTTTACTGTTTACTATTGATGATTCATATATTACGTACGTCTACGACGATTTCTTAAGAATGTAGGGATATCTAAAGTATCCAATTCTTCATCTGAAGTAGATTTAGCTACAGGTTGTTTCGTGGTACTTGTTTTTTCTTGTTGTGGCTGCGTTCCTTCCACTCGTTGAGCAGGCTTTGAACGTTGCTGTAACGTTGGTCTAGCTGTTGTTTTTTCGTTTGCCTGATCTGCAAAACCAGTAGCAATTACTGTTACAACAATTTCATCTTTTAATTCTTCGTTAATAACAGATCCAAAGATCATATTAACTTCACTATCTGAAGCTGAAGAAACAATTTCAGCAGCTTCATGAACTTCAAATAAGCTTAAATTAGCTCCACCTGTAATATTCATAAGCACCCCTTGAGCACCATCGATAGATGTTTCTAATAAAGGAGACGAAATTGCTTTTTTTGCAGCTTCAGCAGCACGATTTTCTCCTGTTGCAACACCTATTCCCATTAAAGCAGAACCTTTTTCACTCATGATTGTTTTAACATCTGCAAAATCGAGATTGATAAGTCCTGGTACTGCAATGAGGTCAGATATACCTTGTACACCTTGACGTAATACATTATCTGCTTCTCGGAACGCTTCTAACATTGGTGTGTTTTTATCTACGATCTCTAAAAGACGATCGTTTGGAATCACAATAAGCGTGTCCACTTTCTCTTTTAAAGACCCAATTCCTCCACCAGCTTGCATCATACGCTTTCGTCCTTCAAACGTAAAAGGACGAGTGACAACACCAACCGTTAAGGCACCTAAATCTCTTGCAATTTCAGCAATAACTGGAGCAGCACCAGTTCCTGTTCCACCACCCATTCCAGCAGTGATGAATACCATGTCTGCACCACCTAAGACCTCTTCTAATTGTTCTCTGCTTTCTTCAGCAGCTTTTTTTCCAACTTCAGGATTGGCACCTGCACCAAGACCTCTTGTTAATTTACCACCAAGTTGAAGCTTTATTTCTGCTTTGGATAAATGCAATGCTTGAGCATCTGTATTTACTGCAATAAAGTCTACCCCTTGTAGACCATTTTCTATCATTCTGTTAACGGCATTACTGCCTCCACCACCGACACCTATTACTTTAATCGTTGCCAGTTGATCTGTATCCATTTCAAATTCCAACATTGTACGATCCCCCAATCCATCTTGGTTCACATTTGACATCAAATTAATTATTTACTCAAAAAACATTTTAAACAAGTTCGTAACTTTCTTTTTTACCCCTTGTCCTTCAGGAGTCTGCTTTGCTTTAACAGGCTTTTCTTTTCGCTCTTTTCGTTCATGTGTAACCTCTGTATGAACACTCACCGCAGCTGCGACTTCTTTGCCTTGAATTCGCATATTACGATGTGCAAAAGTAATGATTCCTACACCATTTGTATACTGTGGCTCACGAACTCCTATATAATCAGGAATAGCGATACGAACATTTTTTTGAAGAACATCTCTTGCTAATTCTAACACACCCGGCATTTTTACAGATCCGCCTGTTAGTACATAGCCACCAGGCAAATCGTTATAACCTAATCGCTGAATTTCCTTATGAGCCAAATGTAACATCTCTTCAATTCTTGGTTCAATTATGTTTGCTAATTGCCATTGAGAAAACTCTTGCTTTTGATCACTACCAATCTCCGAAACTTCAAAAGTCTCTTCATCGGAGGCATAATCAATGAAAGCATGTCCGTAATCTAGTTTTATTTTTTCAGCTTCTTCAGAAGAAGTGCGAAATCCTACTGAAATATCATTGGTAATATGATCTCCGCCTACAGGAATTTGCTTTGTTCCTTGTAAGTTGCCATTTTCGAAAACTGATACAGTTGTTGACCCTCCACCCATATCAATTAAAGCAACACCAAGACTTTTTTCATCCTTAGAAAGTGCTATGGTTCCTGCAGCTAATGGTTGCAATACGATGTTTGCGACTTGTAAGCCTGCTTTCTCTACACAACGAATAACGTTATGTAATGATGTTCTTGAACCAGTAATAATTGTACCTTCCATTTCTAGACGTACCCCTATCATACCACGAGGATCATTTATTTCATCTAAACCATCAACAATAAATTGTTTTGGTATCACGTCAATAATCTCACGTTCAGGAGGAATAGAAATAACTTGTGCTGCATCAAAAACTCTAGAAATATCTTCATCACCAATTTCACGATCCTCACTGGAAACAGCAACAACTCCATGGCAAGGTTGCAATTGAATATGATTTCCTGTAATTCCAATGATAACATTTTCAATAGAAAGTCCAATCATTCTCTCTGCTTTTTCTACGGCAGTTCTTATAGAATGAACTGTTTCATCTATGTCCACGATGGATCCTTTTTTGATCCCTTCCGAGTTCGCTTCTCCAACACCTATAATATTAAGTGATCCATTTGTCATTTCGCCAATAACCACGCGAATGCATGATGTGCCCATATCTAGAGTGACGTATGTATCATGGTTGTTCATTTGTTGGCACCTCCTTAAATCCTACATCCATTTCAGTTTTCATTTCGGGTTAAATAGTACTACAAAAGAGTTATGAAATGTATTCAACATCCACTTCTCATTCCCTCTTTTTTTCAGAGGATTTTCATGGAAAATATATATTTTTTCATTTTTTCCCATAAATTTAGTTATTCTTTCTTTTCAATGACCAATTACTTAATAATGTACGACGTATCAAAGCAAGATTATGAAACAATCGTACACCAAATGCAAAAACTGCTGCTAAGTATAAGTCTACACCAAGATGGACTCCTAGAAAAGCTAAACCCGCAGCTAAAATGATATTGGAAAAAAATCCCGTTAAAAATACTTTTTCTTCAAAAACTTTATCTAAATGGGCTCGAATTCCCCCAAACAATGTATCAAGTGCAGCTAATACCGCGATAGATAAATAACTTGAGTATTCATCTGGCACTCGAAAATCACTAAAAAGACCAAGGAGGATCCCAACCAAAAGTCCGATGATCGGAAGCCACATTTACTATTCCTCCTTTATTATTTCCATATGTCGAACGCGCACTGGTTTTTCAAATGCTGGTAAAGACACATAGTTAATAGGGGTTGAATTGATGGAGAAATTTTCATAAGAGAAAAACTCTCTCGATTGCGATGACATAATTGCGTGATGAAGCGATTCGGGATCATCTGATAGAACCCTTACCCTTAAAGGAAATTGGGTTACTCGTGCACTATTAATGAGGGTGACACCATTTGCTTCCCTAATAGAAGAAGTGGAAATGAGTCGTTGATGGCCAATTGCAATTTCTTTTGCACCATTAATATTTAGCTCATTAACTAACATGCGTAATAAATAGGGAGGAATTGACCGAATAGGTCCACCTAGATAATCTTCATCAAAAACAAGAGAAATATCAATGATTACTCCTTGTCCATTTATTTCAGTGAGTCCAGCTCTTTCCCTTAATTCGTCAATGGTATCGCCCATGACTGATTCTACATCTTCGGTTTGTTGAAGTTGATATAAAAGATCTATTTGCTTTTCCATCTCGACATTTAGTTGCTTTTGACGATCTTTTTCCATTGCTAATGCTTGTCGAAGTTCATGAATGTTTCTTGTATCACGATATTCTGGTTCATTTGTCGTTTGGAATTGAATAGCAATCATAAACCCTATAATTGTTGTAACACATGTAAATATAATCATTTTATCTTTCATTTATGATCGTCACCCTCTTTCAGAATAATAAGGATCGAGTGCGATCTCATTCTTTTGCTCAATGCGAACTTCAATATTATCGCTAAGTAACTGATCTACTACACCACCAACCATATTTAATGCACTATTTAACGTTTCACTTTCACCGATAGCTGTAATTTCAAACGGTGCATAGGATATATTTCCGTCTACTTCAATTACTGGTCCAATACATTGTATATAAGAGCGATGGTTTATACGATGTCCATTAATAGCAATGGCCTCAGCACCAGTCACTAATAACTCATCGATAACTCTTTGGATATGCTGTTCATGAACGATATAATTATTTGGATTATCACCCTCTGGTACATAATCTGCATCACGAAGAATGACACTAAGGCCTTCACCCTTCACTTGTACTGACCCAGTAATCATACGAAGACGATCAATATCTTCTACCAAATTAAAATAAGTTCGTTGTTGGTTTGCAATTTCTTCTTCAATTTCTGTGATCTGATTTTGAATCACCCGTAATTCCTCTGTTAAATTTCGATTAATGGATTGTTCCATTAAAACCTGATTTCTAAGTTCATCTTCTGCTCTCCATTGAGAAGATGATAATTGATTTCCTGATTCACTATTTTCATTTGTAAATTGATAGCTTATAGCAAGAATGAAGCCAGTTACTAATAAAACAAATGAAAAAATAACATGACTACCCTTCACTCTCAACTACTTCATCCTCCTCGCTAGTAAACCTCTCAAAATACGGATTCATTCTCATGTGAACAATACCTTCTATTGCTGGGTCCAGATGCTCAATAATAGAAGGGTATGGGGAAATCCGTTCGGAAAATCTTCGTATTGTTGAATGTACAACGAACCCATCATTCATATAAAGAATAATACGTAACGGATCATTCTCTGAAGGCGCTAGATAAATTTCTGAAATTCGCTCCCGAATATATTGCGGGGTATCTAGTAATTCTTGTGCCATTTGCATTTTTTGATTTTCATTAACAAAATCAACTATTAGTGGTGCATCATATGGGATAAAAGCTTCTTCTAGACTAGAAAGTACCTCGCCATTTTCTAATAATGGTGTATATAAACCATCTTCTTGTATGTAAGCAATACGTTCATATTCTTCTACTAGAAGAGTAACTGTATTTGGCCATGCTCTCGCAATAGAAATATTTGATATTTCTTGATGGGCTAACAGATCGTTTTTTATTGCATCTTCATTTATTCCCCACATGCTTGTCTCATCTAATAATCGAGACTTGACCACTATCAAATCAGTAGGAACATGGATATTACCTGTCACCTCAACACTTTTCACATGGCTGATAGAAGATTGAAAATAAGTAACAATCGTAATTAAAATAAAGAAAAACGAGATATAAAAAATAAGTCTGCGATTAGCCCGTTGCTTGCGACGATCTTTCAAAGTGGGAATTCTTTCTTCTATATCAATTACATTCTTATTATTCATTCATCCTTCCTCCATTGTATAGCAAGCATTAAAACGAGAAAACATTTAAATCGCATTTTTTTCAAAAAAGGACAAAATGCCTGTATTTTCAACAAGAACTATAGTTAAATATACTCCTCAAAAGGAGAAATTTCTACTTTTTTATCATAAACCATATAGATTATTTTTTGGTAAAAAACTACACAGCATATTCATGATAATGGTTTCGAGGGTGTAGGAAAGATTTTTAATCATTCCTACACCCTCAATCATACCATTTTTGTTAGTCTATTTAAAATTAACACTACCAACTAATTCAACCTCAGTGTGCATAGTAACACCATATTTTTTTTTAATCGTTTCTTTTATATAATCAATTAAATCAAGTACATTTTGAGCCGTTGCATTACCTTTATTAACAATAAAGTTTGCATGCATGGTAGAAACTTCTGCATCACCAATAGAATATCCCTTTAATCCTGCTTCCTCAATCAATTTACCTGCATGATTTGGAAGTGGATTACGAAACACACTTCCACAACAAGGGTAACTCCAAGGTTGAGTTTCTCTGCGATAATCTTTATTCCCTTGCATTTCTTTCGTAATCGTTTCTTTGTCCCCTTTTTTCAATTCGAAAACTGCTTCTACGCAAATACCTTTTTCCTTTTGGAGCTTAGAGGTACGATAGGAAAATTCCATCTCCTCATTTGTATACCACTTAAAGGTACCGTCTGGAAGCAACACATGTGCCTTTGTAAGTATTTTAGAGATATCTGATCCATGGGCACCAGCATTCATAAATACAGCCCCACCGACAGAACCAGGTATTCCTCCCGCAAATTCTAAACCTGAGTACCCCTTTTTACTTATAATAGTGGCAAGCTTTATTAAAGAATAACCCGCCTCTACTTTTAAGGTTTCACCCTCTTGTGTAAAACTAGCTGTCTGTTCTCCTAATTTAATAACTATTCCATCAATACCTTCGTCGGAAATAAGTAAATTCGATCCTCTTCCAATAACAAACCAAGGTACTTTCCTTTTTATGATTTCAACCATAGCTTTTTGAAGCCCATCTATGGAAGAAGGCTCAAACAAAATTTTAGCCGGTCCGCCAATCTTCCACGTGGTATGATTTTTTAACGGTTCATTTTCCGTTACCTTCCCAACTTGAAGATCCTGTAGTATTTTTACTAAATTGTTCATACATACCCTCCATCACTATCTTTGTTGTACTAGTTGTATCATTAACTGATAGAGTTTATCTCCTGCAGTTTGCATGCCAATACTTAAAGCACCTTTACGCATTGATTCCCAGTTTGCATCATCTCCAATGATTGTATCAATTTCTTTTAATAACGTTTCAGGAGACATATCTTTTTCTAATATTACTTTTGCTGCATTCACACTCTCTAGAGAACGTGCATTTTTCTCTTGATGATTGTTAGTTACATATGGACTCGGAATCAAAATAGACGGCAGACCAAGTGCAGTTGTTTCTGATAAGGTTGTGGCACCTGCTCTAGCAACTAGTAAATGAACTTCACTTAAAACTTGTGGCATATCGTGAATATAAGGAACACAGACAATATTATTTAGCGTTGGTACCTTCTCTAACTCTTTCTTTACACTTTCATAATGGACTTCTCCGGTCACATATAAACATTGATAATCTTTCTTCTTCCACTCATCAAGAGTACCAATAATCGCTTCATTTATTGGCCTTGCTCCTCTACTTCCACCAACCACTAGCACGGTCTTTTTTGCTGAAGATAGACCTAGCTTTACAAGTCTATTTCCATTAGATTTCTTCGCTGCCTCCACTACTTCTTGTGCTCTAGGATTCCCTGTAAGCACTACTTTCGATTTTGGAAAATATTGTTTCGAAGCATCAAAAGAAATCGCAACACGATCAACATACTTACTCAAAAATTTATTGGTTAAGCCCGGAACACTGTTTTGTTCATGAATAATTGTAGGTATCCCTTTTTTGGCAGCTGCGTAAACAACTGGCCCACAAACATATCCACCAGTTCCTACAACAATATCTGGCTGAAAATCTTCTATATACTTTCTCGCAACTCTTACAGCCTTTAAAAAGCGTAGTATTGTTTGAACATTATCAAAAGAAAGTTTCCTCTTAAATCCTGAGATGTTTACTGTTTTAAAAGGAATATTTTCCTTGTTTACAATCTTTGCTTCTAACCCATTCTCAGTTCCAATATATAAGTATTTTGCATCTTTATTATGTTTCTGTATGGTACGTATGAAAGCTAAAGCAGGGTATATATGCCCACCTGTTCCACCACCTGTAACTAATACCTTCATAATTCCCCTCCAACATGACTCATTTCAAATCTCTTACATTATATTGTACAACCGATTGTCCTAATGAGACGATATTCAAAAATAGCGTAAATCAGATATGTTAAAAAACAACTGCGTATATTAGAGGGTACCGTAAAAGATCGTTTTCCATCCTTTTTTAGTTCCCTCTTTTACAATAAGAGTAGCCATTGTATTTTTAAAAAGATAAGTATAAGATTTTGAACTTAGAAAGTTCTAGCTCCAGGCGCCATGACCTCGTGTCAAATAACCTGGACGATGAAAAGTAAAAAGCACTTTTTATCGTCCAGAACATTTGCATTTCGGTCGTGAAAGGGCGCCTTGCGCTTTTCTTATCGACTAATAAGAGTGGAAACATTGAAAGAAGTTGAATTTTAGTTTTCGATAACTTCATATATAAGCAACTAGGTTAGTATACAATATATATCCATCATAGTATAAAAAAACCAAAAGATCAAAAATTGATCTTTTGGCGTTATGAAAGACTGTGACGAGTTTCATGACAATTGTTGTACCTTAACGCATATGCCGACTAATATTTAATAAAACACCTACGGATGTAAGCATAAGGGTTAATGACGACCCACCATAGCTTAAGAACGGCAATGTAATACCTGTAACTGGCATTAAGCCTATAACTACACCAATATTAATCATTACTTGTATTGCAATCATTCCGATAATACCAGTAGCCAACAAACTTCCATATAAATCAGGTGCATATAAGGCAATTCGTAAACCTCGCCATAATAGTAATGCAAAAAAGCTTAATACGAAAGCTCCACCAACAAACCCTAGTTCCTCTGACAGAATGGCAAAAATAAAATCCGTTTGTGGTTCAGGAAGATAAAAATATTTTTGTCTACTTGCACCAAGTCCTAATCCTAAAAAACCTCCTGGACCAATCGCATAAAGTGATTGGATGATTTGAAAACCCGTTCCTAATGGATCTTGCCAGGGATCTAAGAATGATGTTATTCTTTGTAACCGATAGGGAGCGGATACAATTAAACCAACTAAACCAGCTAGTCCCATAAAACCTATCACTACAAAATGCTTCACTTGAGCACCTGCGATAAAAACCATTACAACAGCAGTTAGCATCATTACCATCCCTGTACCTAAATCTGGCTGAAGCATTATCAAACCAAACGCAATTGATACTGTACCGAGAGTTGGCATTAGTCCTCGTTTTACTGTTGTGACATATTTTTGTCGTTCAGATAAATACTTTGCAAGAAAAAAAATCATGGCAATCTTCATGAATTCTGATGGTTGGATGGAAAAAGCCCCTACTCCTAACCAGCTTCTCGCTCCTCCTCGAACAAGACCTACGCCAGGAATAAGTACCAAGATCAGAAGTGCAAAACAGATAATCATAATAATCTTTGTCATTCGTCTCCATGTCCAAAAGTCAACATTCATAATGAAAAACATGGATATTAAACCTAAAATAGCAAAAAACAATTGTCGCTTAAGGAAAAAAAAGGAATCATTAAAATTGTATTCTGCCCAAACCGCACTTGCACTGTATACCATAATTAAACCAATCGTTAATAAGCTGACAGTTGCAGCTATTAATAAAATATCTGGTGCTTGTTTTATTTTCGGCAATAGAGAACACCTCAGTTTCTGTTCTAATTTCAATTACATAACGTTAAATTGAAATTACTATTGAATCTCTATTACCTATGTTTATGTGGTTATTGGACAAACATGACTCTTACTGGACAATCTTTTTTACTTCTTCAATAAAGCAATCTCCACGTTCTTCAAACGTTTTGAACTGATCCCATGATGCACAAGCTGGGGAGAGCAAAATAACATCTCCTTCTTGTGAATAATCGTATGCTTTTTGAACTGCTTCTGATAGCGTTTGAACAGAAGTAGTAGCTGCGCCTGACTTAGATGCTGTGTCGGCAATTTTCTGTGCAGTTTCCCCATATGTAACGACAGCCTTTACACGTTCAGTAAAAAATGGAATCAGGCCATCGAAGGATATTCCTCGATCAAGTCCACCAGCTATTAATACTATCGGCTGTTCAAAAGCTTTCAATGCAGTTATCGTCGCTTCTACATTTGTCGCTTTTGAATTATTATAAATAGATCTCCCTTTAAAATTATCTACAAATTGTAAACGATGTTTAACACCCGTAAATGTTTTGAGTACATGACGAATTTGCTCCTTACTCGCACCTGCTAAGAACGCAGCTACAGAAGCAGCTAAACCATTTGAAATATTATGGTCTCCTGGAAGTGACATTTCCTCTACAGAAATAAGGTTTTCACCAAATAATGTTAAGAATCCATTTTTTATACATGCGCCATCTTCAAAAACTGACTTAGTAGAAAAAGGTATTTTTTTTGCTGCTCCTCTTTCAATAAGTTTACTGACTTTAGAATCATCCGCATTATAAATGATACAATCGTCTACCGATTGATTTTTGAAAATATTTCCTTTGGCCTCCACATAATTTTCCATTGAACCGTGATAATCTATATGTGCTTCAATCAGATTTAAAACCACTGATATTTTAGGTCTAAATTGCTCTATTCCCATTAGCTGAAAGCTGGAAAGTTCAGTAACTAGTACGTTATCTGTTGAACTAGCAGCTGCAACCTCACATGCTACCTCCCCAATATTCCCTGCTAAAAGAGGAGTACGCTTACTACCCTTTAGCATTTCAAAAACGTAGGTTGTTGTTGTCGTTTTTCCATTAGAACCTGTTATCCCAATTATTTCTGCTTCACTAATGTGATATGCGAGCTCTACTTCGGTAATAACTGGAATACTATGTTTCATAGCTTCTGCTACGAGCGTATTATCGTAACGAATCCCTGGATTCTTTACAACATAGTCTAATTTTTCATGAACTAATTCAATGGGGTGGGAACCGCAAACTACTTTTGCTCCTAATTTTTGAAGTTGCTGTGCCTGTTCATTTTCCTCCAATGGCTTTTGATCGTTGACTGTCACACTAGCTCCTAGTTCTAAAAGTATTTTTGTAGCAGCTGTTCCACTTTTGGCTAAGCCTAATATGAGAATGTTTTTATTTTCAAAGTAATTTGTCTTTATCATTACAACCACACCTCTAAGTAGACTCCGATTGTTGCGAATAGTAAACCAACTGTCCAAAATGTAACTACTACTCGCCATTCGCTCCAACCAGATAATTCATAATGGTGATGCAAGGGACTCATTTTAAATATTCGTTTTCCACCTGTAGCTTTAAAATATACTACCTGTAAAATTACTGAAATTGTTTCTATAACAAATACTCCCCCAATAATGATTAGCAAAATTTCCATTTTGGTTAAAATAGCTATCATTGCAAGGGCTCCTCCAAGTGCAAGGGAACCTGTATCTCCCATAAATACTTTTGCTGGATGTGCATTGAACACTAGAAATCCAAGAACTGCCCCTACAACTGCTACAGAAAACAAGGAAACAGTATACAAAGAAAAGGAAAATGCTATTATTGCAAACGCGCCAAATGCTATCGCTGATGTACCAGCTACAAGACCATCTAATCCATCCGTTAGATTGACAGCATTAGAGGCTCCAACTAACATGACAATGATCAGCGGAAAATAGAACCAACCAACATCTAACGACAGTGTTGTACCAGGTAACGTTATCGTTGTAGATAACCCCGTTTGTAAAAGTACAACATAAACGATTGCTGATATAACCACTTGCCCAAGAAATTTTTGTTTCGATGTTAATCCTAAATTTCTCTTTTTTACAACTTTAATAAAATCATCTAAAAACCCTAATAAACCAAAACCGAACGTGACAAAAACAAGTAACCATATTTCCACATCGACAGAATGGAATTGACTAGCCATAATAAATGTAGCAACAATGACCGAAAGTAATATCATAATTCCACCCATCGTTGGTGTACCACTTTTCTTTTGATGAGATTGAGGACCTTCATCTCGAATACTTTGCCCAAATTTTAACCTTCTTAAAAAAGGTATGAAGATAGGTGATAATAAAACAGTTATTAAAAATGATAAGATCAGAGTAAATAGTAGACCCTGTTCCAGCATAATAGGAACTCCTTTCTAAAATGACGACACGATTATTCTATACAAAAGGAAAATGAAAAAACAAACAAGAAAAACGCAAGGCGCCCTCTCGGACCGAAATACAAATGCTCTGGACGATAAAAAGTGCTTTTTACTTTTTAATCGGCCAGGTTATTTGACACGAGGTCCTGGCGCCTAGAGCTAGACACCTTTCTAAGTTCAAAAAAATTTTATAAATTCTTATCTTTTAAAAAAAGTACTATTATCATTTTATCGCCCTTTGTACAATTTCATGCCTTCTGAATATGGAATTGTCTCAATTTTCTATAATTACATCTTTTATCGCATTAGAAATTTCATCTGCCAAAATCCCTAAATGGACACACAAGGCTATGGAAAACAAAGCGCATTTCACATCGGCTTTGCTTCTACTTTGAATAGTAAACGGCATATGCACACCAGCTAATTCAAAATGAATTTCTTGATCTGTCTGTGACATGGTGGTTACATGAAATAGATTACTTTCACCAAAACCACAGGAGACAACATCAGCTATCCAGTCAAGGTTAAGAAGATTCTCATCATCACCATCAAGAATTAAAACAGAACTTGCTTTCATTCCTGTTTCAACATCTATAACTTTTTGAATATCGTAATTCTTTGAAACATTTGCTACGATAGTAAAGCTTGGATGTAAGAATTCACTTATATGTTGCACACCTTGTTCGAGGTTGTATTCACATATAAAAATATCGGTTCTTCTATCCATATCAAGGATAGATAAAGAAAGTTCTAATAAGTTATTTTCTCTCAACTTACATTGATGAGTGTAAAACTTATTCTTGATAACGGAACAGAATAAGTCCATTGTTGTGGATGTCTGGTCGCAACCCGTTATAGTAACGATGATAGGTTCAATATGATTCATATAGTTTTTTGCAAGTGAAAGAATTGCATCCGTAACATTTTCCACTTCAAATATCATGAAGTTTTCAGGAAGGTTTGGAGGGGAAGGAATTCCTTTTCGCCACATAGCTGCAGTTATTCCTCTTTCCATAGCCTTCTCCAGGTTTACTTGTAGATTTTTTTCATCTAGTGCAATAAATAGAGAGCTATCAATACCGTCTTCACTGTCGATACAGATCCCTGTTACAGTAAAAGTAGCAGGAACCTGTCCAATAGTATTCACACTCACCGATTTTAAGAGTGCCACATTCATACTTCCTGCCATTATTTTTGTCTCTCCTCTACAGCTTCCCTTGCTACAACACGATCGTCAAAATGATGGTTCACTTTCCCAATTGTCTGATATGTTTCATGTCCTTTTCCAGCAATTAAAAGGACCTCATCTTTTTCCGCATTTTGAACTGCTTCGAAAATCGCATCTCTACGACTTTCTATGACAGTATACACATCTCCTCTCATCCCTTGTTCCATATCCTTCAAAATTGCTTTCGGATCCTCCGTTCTAGGGTTATCAGAGGTTAAATATACTTTATCTGCGTACTTTTCTGCTATCCCTGCCATTAATGGGCGTTTCGTTTTATCACGATCACCACCACATCCTACTACAACACTTATTTTTCCCTTAGCAAATTCCTGAATTGTCTCTAATACATTTTGCAAACTATCTGGGGTATGTGCGTAGTCAACAATGATATGAAAGTCTTCGTTCGTAATAATTCTTTCAAAACGACCTGAAACTCCTTCAACACTGGATAGACTTGAAGTTATCTGTTGTAATGAAATCCCTACTGCATATACAGCCGAAGCCGCGGCTAGGGCATTATATATGGAAAATGTACCAGCCATTTTTAAGGTTACTGGAACAGTCTCCCCATTTACTGATAAATCAAAATTGGAGCCTGACTCGTGTAAGTGTATATTCTCTGCCTTTACATCGGCTTCCCCTTCGATTCCGTATGTAATAATAGGGGCTGCAGTCATCGTTTCTAACCGCTGAAACGCATCATCATCTACGTTTAAAACAGCTTTTGGTTGGTGGTGTTTTTTATATGCATTACCTAATTGAGCAAATAGTAATCCTTTTGCATGAGTGTATCTTTCCATTGTCTCATGAAAATCCAAGTGATCCTGTGAGATATTTGTAAATACCGCTACATCGTATTGACTTCCATGTACACGCCCTAGCTCCAGAGCGTGAGAAGAAACTTCCATTGTCACAGCGTCAACCTTTGATTGGACCATTTCATGGAAGTGTTTTTGTAAAACAAGTGACTCTGGTGTTGTATTTGCAACAGGTACTTCTTGCCCTGCATACTTCATATACATCGTGCCAATAATAGCTGTATTTTTTCCCGAATCACTTAATATCTTTTCAATTAAATGGGTAACAGTAGTCTTTCCATTTGTACCTGTAACTCCTATTAAATCGAACTTTGTTGTAGGGTAGTCATAAAATAGTGATGATAAAATAGCCATTGCACGCTTTGAATTTTTCACTTTCACCACGGGGATAGGAACATGAAGATCCTGTTCTGCAACAATTGCAACAGCACCTTTTTCTACTGCTTGGTTAACAAAGTCATGACCATCGACAGTGTAGCCTCGTATACAAAAAAAGAGACTACCTTCAGATACTTCACGAGAATCCATGTGTAATTCATGAACTGTTGGATTTTCTTCTCCTGAAAGTTCATAAGAAGGTAACCCTTTTAGTAATGAGTGTAATTGAATCATTAAAACATCCCTCTTTCATTTCCACTGAGATAAAGATGGATGGAGGATCAAAAAGAGGGAATCCCTTTTTGATCACCAGTTCTCTATCTTTTACTCTTTCTCATACGTTCCATTTTACTGTTCTCCTTCAGGTTTGTCACCCATATATACCCGAATGGTAGAACCCGCCTTTACTCGAACTCCAGATTCAGGTGATTGAAGAACAACTTCTTTCCCTTCTCCAGATACATCTAATTGCAACTCATAGTATGCTTGATTTATTTCTCGAATCGTTAAACCTACTAAATCTGGAACATCTACAATGGGTTCATCATTCCAATTTAACTCTTTTGGGATCTGTCCTTCTCTTCTTTCTACCCCCATAACTCGCAGACTATCTTCCATTATATTTCCAACAATAGGGGCTGCTACGGTTCCCCCAAACTGTCTAATCTCTTTCGGATTATCAATCGCAACATAAATCACTATTTGAGGATCATCCGCAGGAGCAAATCCAATGAAAGACACAATATGGTTATTTTCTAAATAACGCCCTCCTTGAGCTTTCTGAGCTGTACCTGTTTTTCCTCCTACACGGTAACCATCAATGTATGCATTTCTTCCGGACCCTTTTGCAACAACATGTTCTAAAGCTCTTCTCACTTCAGCCGATGTGTCTTCGGAAATAATATTCTCTCTTGTTACAGTAGGTGTCGTTTTTGAAACAACTTCCCCTGTCTTTGGGTCCACAAATTCTTTTGCTAAAAAAGGCTGATACAACGTTCCACCGTTAATCGCAGCTGATACAGCAGCAACTTGCTGTATTGGTGTTACTGACACCCCTTGACCAAATGCTGTCGTTGCTAATTCCAACGGGCCCACAGCATCTAGATCAAATAAAATCCCAGTACCTTCTCCTTGTAAATCTATCCCCGTCTTACTTCCAAAACCAAAATTACCAATATAATCAAATAGGGTCTCTTTGCCTAACTTCTCCCCTAAAGCCACAAAACCAGGGTTACAAGAATTCTGTACAACTTCTAAATACGTTTGGGATCCGTGACCACCTTTTTTCCAACAACGGAGTCTGTGTCCTGCAACCTCGATAAACCCTGGATCATGAAAGTCATCTTCGTCCAAGTTCACATGCCCTTCCTCTAGTGCTGCAGCTAGGGTTATAATCTTAAATGTAGACCCTGGCTCATACTGACTCCATACTGGTTTGTTTTGATTATATATCTCAGGAGGCACTTCCTGAAAACGTTCTGGATCATAATCTGGGCGAGAGGACATCCCTAATATTTCACCTGTATTTGGATCCATTGCAATCGCTATTGCACCGTCAGGATTATAGATAGCTTCCGCATTATCTAACTCTCTTTCAATAATCGTTTGGATTCGTGAATCAATAGTCAATTTTAAGTGTTGTCCATCTATTGGTGCCGTATACTCATCTGCTAAGTTTGGCATCCTTCTCCCTTTTGCATCAGAGTAAAAGGATACATGCCCTTTTTCACCTGATAACTCCTTATCATAATATAGTTCTAGACCTGTTAACCCTTGATTATCAATGCCTGCAAACCCTAACACATGAGATAAATACTGTCCATTTGGATAATGTCGTTTATTATCCTCAGCGATGTACACACCATCTAGTTTTAACTGTCGAACTTGATTTGCTAATTCATTACTAATTTTCCGACCTTCTGGATTTATTCGTACAATAGATGCGTTTTCTGTTACTTTCTGGTATGCTTTTTGATTATCCATGTTAAGAATTTTTGCTAATTGCGCTGCTACATTTGAAGGATCCGAAACTTGTCGAGGAACTACTAATACAGATGGAGCACTTATATTAGTTGCTAATGCTACTCCATTTCTATCTAGTATCTCTCCTCGTTTGGCTTCAAAAGGAATATTTCTACTCCATGAATCTTCTGCCTTTTCAGAGATTTCATTCCCCATAACTAATTGAACAAAGCCTAAACGGATAATCATGACGAAAAACACAACTAGTCCTACACTTAATGCAAAAATAAGTCTTTTACGTACTGTTACATTCGATACTCTTTTCATCGTGAACCTCCCAATGTTTAAACACTATGGCTTGGTTCAGTCATATGAAAAAAATGGACAGGATAGAACCTGTCCATTACGATTTTATCAGAAAGTAGAAAACAGAGCGAACCTTGTTAATAATAAACAAACCAGGTACTTCTTTATTTAAATTTTCTGTTTAGGAACTATTTTTCATACAAATTATTTTACCCTATAACTCTCTAATCCATAAAAAACTCTTCTTCTTCCTCTTCATCCTCTAGAGAGTCTCCTTCCTGATGTTGATCCTCTTCCACGTGATCTCCAGGAAAACGAAGATTTGCGACAATCGTTGCACGCTCAGTTAATTCTTCTCCCGGACTAGGAGTTTGAGAGTATACATAGCCTCTTCCTACCAAATCAGCTGTTAAATCTAACATAATAGCTAATCCATAGACTTGTCTAGTAGACCATCCTTCAATATTAGGCATTATTACCGTAGCGCCATCTGTTTTTATAAAGACCTTTTCACCAGGAATTAGTTTTTGGTTCCCCAATGGGTGTTGTAACGTTACCTGTCTACCATCACCTAGTACAACAACATCATATCCCATTGACTCTAATTGTTCTATTGCATTAGAAACACTATATCCTGTTACATCTATCATTTCATTTATTTCGTCTTTCTGGTCCGTAGATTCTGTTGGTGATATGTTTAAATATTGTAAACTTTGATTCATGACTGATCTAAAAATTAATGATACCGGAGCAGACCCTGGTTCTGGATCCACAATTTTCGGTCGATCTACAGCAACGTATACTATAACTTCAGGGTCCTCTACCGGTGCCATCCCCATGAAAGAGTATATAAAGTTCCCATCTCCCGTTAGATATCCTGGGCCATCGTCACGAGGAATTTGTGCTGTACCTGTTTTACCTGCTACTCGGTATCCATCAATTGCATACGGCCTACCTGTACCAACTTCGGAAGTTACTACGGATTCTAGTAATTCCAACACTTCTTTTGATGTAGTTGCAGAAATAGGTTCCCCTACAATTTGTGGTTCATTATTAAGTATTGTCTCCCCTTCTGTAGATTCGATTCGATCGATGATATATGGCTTCATCATCTTACCACCATTAGCAATAGCAGTCGCTGCTTGAATTTGCTGAATGGGAGTTACTGCAGAAGCTTGTCCATAAGCCGTCGTTGCAGCATCAATTCGTTGATTTCGGGCTATAGTACCATTTATTTCATTTGGCAAGTCAATACCTGTAGGAGAGTAAAAACCAAAAGCATCTAAGTAATTATACAACTTGTCGGGACCTAGCTTTTCCAATGCAAGAATGGAAAAAGCAACATTTGATGACCTTTGAAATCCTTCATTAAACGATATTCTACCCCAACCTCCACGATTATGGTCATGAATTCTATCTGGTCCAATTTGATAAGATCCCGATTGATAGAATTCCTCTCCATCATAAATTCCTTCTTCAATAGCTGCCGCTAATGGGTACATTTTCATTGTTGAACCTGGTTCAAATCTAGCAGAAATATTAAAATTAGTATAATTAATAATAGATTCGTATTGATTAGGGTTAAAACTAGGACGATTGGACATTCCCAGAATTTCTCCTGTCTTTGCATTTGCAACAATTGCCATTACTCGTTCAGGATTATACTCTTCTATCACTTGGTTCATTGTTTGCTCTATGGCCATTTGAATTCTAGTATCTAAAGTTAAAAAAACATTATCTCCATTTTTCGGAGGATCTATAATTTCATTAGCATTTGTAAGCCTTCGATTCTTCCCATCCTTTTGGTAGGAAATTCTTCCTTGCTCATCTTTCAGATATTCATTTAAACTGCTTTCTAAGCCCATTCTTGCGACAGACATATCCCGTTCTGTATAACCTAATATATGAGAAGCAAATGTTTGCTTCGGATAATACCTTCTTGGATCTTGTCGAAATTGAATTCCAGGTAACTTCAATTCTTCTATCTCTTTCATTTTTTCATAGCTTAGGTTTTTTGCATTTGGACCTAATTCTACCTGAACTCTTCCTTCTTGACTTAAGTATTCAGTAAGACTGCTAACATCTATATCTAGTACGGTATTAAGTTGCTGTGCTGTGTGTACTGGGTCTTCCACTCTATCATGATAACGTTCATCTAGTATCGCTACCACTGTATAAGAAGTTAATTCCTCTGCTAACGTTTCCCCATTTCTATCAAAAATAGAGCCCCGTTTCCCTTCAAGAACTCTTGACTGAGACCAGCGTCTTTCCAGTAGTTCTTCAAGGTCATGCCCCTGAACCTCTTTAGCAGCTTGTATGTAAACAAAACGGGAAAATAAACCTGTTAACCCTAGAAGGAAAATAACTAAAATAATGAGGGCGCGCTTGATGACGATTGATCTATTTTTGTTCTTATCCACGGCGTACCTCCTCTGTTTATGTATAGCGGAGAGGCTGGGGCATAACGAAAGTGTAGAACTGAGAAGCAGAACGATGTGTAACCTTAGCGGAGGAAATATACGAAGACTCCGGCGGGATCAAAAGGCAAGGGTGAGACCCCAGGAGTGCTTAAGCACTCGGCGGCTCAGCAGCCACCCGCGGAAAGCGAAGTATATTTCCGTAGCGAATAGTAAACACAAGTATCATTTCGTTCTGCTTTCACCGTGATGAAAACACTTTTGGCCCAGCCACATTAGATTTTTGTACGTTTTTTAATCATGTTAATTGTCGTTAGAATGAGTGAATCGAACGTTTTCGTTATGTAAACCCATCCCCATTTCTTTTGCTTTAGATAGTATCGTTTCAGGATCAGATAACTCCATCACTTGTAGTTGTAGGCCCTCGTTCACACTTAATTGATTGTGGATTTCTAACTCTGATTTTTGAATTTGATGGTTCGTAACATAGATTGTAGCATAATTAGATAACACGAAATAGAGGGAAAATACAATCCCAATTAAAGCAATACTATATATGAGTTTTTCCCCTTTTGTAACTCTTTTTTTAGGAGTAGCTTTAGGAACAGGTTGTCTCCTTCTACTAGGGTTTATTACTGGTTGTTCCATTTGCCTTTGCACTAGTGAACTCATATTTCTCCTCCTCAATGTTTATGTTAATTTTTCTCTGCGATCCTTAATTTTGCTGACTGGGCTCTAGGGTTAGCGTCTAATTCTTCTTCCGTTGCTAATATTGGTTTTCTATTTATTAATGTTAGTTCTGGTTGCATCTCTTCTGGAATTATTGGAAGACCCCTCGGTAAATCTTCTCTAGTACTTTTACGTTTAAATAACTGCTTACAAATCCTATCTTCTAAAGAGTGAAACGTAATAACTGCAATTCTTCCTTTCGTTTCAGTGAAATCAATAGCATCCTCTAACGCTTCTTCAAACACATTCAATTCATCATTTACAGCAATACGAAATGCTTGGAAGGTTCTTTTTGCAGGATGCCCACCTTTTCTTCTAGCAGGAGCAGGGATTGCATCCTTAATTATTTCAACTAATTCAAAAGTAGTTTCAACAGGCTTGACCTCTCTAGCTTTTTCGATTTTTCTTGCAATATGTTTTGCAAAACGCTCTTCCCCGTACCTAGATATAACCTTCATTATTTCTTCAAACGGCCAACTATTTACAATATCAAACGCTGTTAAAGATTGATTTCTGTCCATTCTCATATCAAGAGGAGCATCAAATCTATAACTAAAGCCACGCTCTGGTTCATCAAATTGAGGAGATGAAACTCCCAAATCAAACACAAAACCATTTACTTTTTCAAAGCCCAATTTCGTTAATTCTTCTTTTAAGTACCGGAAATTACTATGTACAAAAATGATTTGTTTCTCGTAGGAGGCAAGGCGCTGTTTCGCATGGTTTAAGGCAACCTCATCTTGGTCGAATGCAATAAGCTTCCCGTTTTCATTTAGTTGCGAAAGAATTCGTTCACTATGACCTCCACCACCAAGGGTACAATCTACATATACTCCATCCGGTTGAATATTCAGGCCATCAATTGTTGGCTCTTTCAAAACTGTCTCATGTTCAAACAATGATGTATCCTCCCTTTTTTTAACCTTCGTTTATAATTCAAAGTCCACAATTCCTTCAGCAATTTCAGCAAAAGAATCTTCAGACTCAGCAAAGTACTCTTCCCAAATGGATTTACTCCATATTTCCACTCGATTAGATACGCCGATTACAACACATTCTTTTTCTAACTGTGCATAAGAGCGGAGAGTCGGTGCAATATTCACTCTACCTTGTTTATCTAAATCACTTTCTGTTGCACCTGAGAAGAAAAACCTTGTAAATGCACGGGCATCTTTTTTTGTGAAGGGTAATGTTTTTAGTTTCTGTTCTAATTGTCTCCATTCTTGCTCAGGATAAACAAATAAACATTTATCCATTCCTCGGGTTACGACGAAGTTGGGACCTAGTTCTTCACGAAACTTTGCAGGAATGATCATTCTTCCTTTTTCATCAATCGTATGATGAAACTCGCCCATGAACATAGGAACCCCTCCTTCCCCCACTTTATATCACTAATTTACCACATCCCCCCACTTTCCACCACCTAGAATAATGAATTTATGATAAAAAGACCTATATCGACAGTGTTTAATTAGGGATTAGACAAGGATATTTTTGATTTTACTTATTTCAACATCAGGAAAATAAAGAAGGAAATAGTGATTTTTCAATAAAACAGAGAGAAATTATCATGTTTTACTAATAAGTGGGGGTAAGTGGGGGATTATTTTATAAAATTATCACTAAAACGTGTTTTATGAATACAAAAAGGAAATGGCTAAGGCTCAGTTCGGGCACATTGGCGCCTCCATTGTTACCCATATACTGTTCAGGTGCGGTGGTCGGGCACATTGACGCCTCCATTGTTACCCATATACTGTTCTGATGCGGTGTTCGGGCACATTGGCGCCTCCATTGTTACCCAAATACTGTTCAGGTGCTCAGTTCAGGCACATTGGCGCCTCCATTGTTACCCATATACTGTTCTGATGCGGTGTTCGGGCACATTGGCGCCTCCATTGTTACCCAAATACTGTTCTGATGCGGTGTTCGGGCACATTGGCGCCTTCATTGTTACCCAAATACTGTTCAGGTGCGGTGTTCGGGCACATTGGCGCCTCCATTGTTACCCAAATACAGTTCTGATTAGGTGGTCGGGCACATTGACGCCTTCATTGTTACCCATATACTGTTCAGGTGCTCAGTTCAGGCACATTGGCGCCTCCATTGTTACCCAAATACTGTTCTGATGCGGTGTTCGGGCACATTGGCGGCAAATAAAAAAAACACGCATTATTTTCCCTAAGAAAATAATGCGCGTTATTCTTGCTCTTATAAATAAACATATAAAAAACTACCGATTAAATTTCGAGGTGGTAGACTTTTAAGCACCTGTAAAATTAAGTCTTCACCATGCTCATTCAAAAAAGGAAATATGTTCAAATATCTTTCCTGCCAATTACCGTTTGGCCTTAGTTCTGTCTGCACTTTATCAAATCGTAATAAAAATGGTCTATGCTTATCGTAGAGGTATTTCCCAACCCTTTTTTCATATTGATTTAGTTCATTTTTGAGCAATTTTTTATACCTATCATGTATCTGATTCGCATCGGGACCAAGAGGTTTCAAAGAATTTTCTACTTTTATGAGTATGTTCTCGAGGTCTTGAGATAAAATTTGAAATTCTTTAGGTACATCTACCTCACTAGATCGATTAAACCACCTTGTCTTGTGATTTTCAATCCCTTCTGTTGTCACTGTATGAGGCTCCACGTTCATCCACTGAAGGTTTTTTTCTGAACTTCTCGAAACAAAAGCCAAATGTAACCTCGGATAAATTAGTGGCATACAAATCCCCATTGTGCGAAACACTTTTTTTAATGTTCCCCAGTACATCAGTTCTCCAGGTCCTGATACAAAAGAAACAACTGGCAAAAGCTTATCTTGCATAATAGGACGAGTTACAACATTATTACTTAATAAAGAACTATTGCTGTTCAAAAGGTCGTGAAGTGCCTCAAGCGTCCATTTATTTATACCATTTTTTTCTTTAAAGTAACTTCCCTCTTTTTCTAATAAAAAACGCTGACCTTGGTCGTGTATAAATATGTGTGCGTTATTTTCATTTATTTCAATAGGTTCCCCAAAGCCTTCATTTCTAAATTGCATTGCTCCTTCTGAAAACGCCGCTCTGATATTGTCATTGTTTTTCAAGAGATCTTGAAAGTATGGCTTTTCAATATTTCTTATGTTCGGGTCTGCTGCATCCATTAACACGAGTCCTGTATCCTTAAATAACCTGTGAATGATACGGGCAAACCATTGAACATAGGTAACTTCATTTTTGTTTAAGTCCGCTATTAAATCTGAGTATAATCCCTTTGTATACATCGTCTCTGGTAAAAATAAAAAGGCATCTTTCAAGAGTGCTTTAGCCTCTTCGATAGATATTTTCCGTTCAGAGACAGGTTGTTTAATACTATTTTTCTCATGTAAAAGAATTTTTTTCGTTTTTCCCAAATAATGAAAATATGTATGGTTTACTTCATCGACATCATGATCTTCTCCTGCGATCCAAAAGATTGGTATAACAGGAACCTCCAATTGCTCTTCTACCATTTTTGCTTCATGAAGAATCGATAAAATTTTATTTATTGTATAAACTGGACCTGTTAAGAGGCCCGCTTGCTGACCACCAACAACAACGACAGAGTCTTCATCAAGCAACCGATGTATTTGTGTAAAAGTTGCTTCGGAATTGGTAAGAGGTCGATTAAACGAAAGTAACGCCTTTACTAATGCAGTACGTTCAAACTTTCTACTTTTCAATTCTTCGTATCTTTTTACCACTCCAGTTTCATTTAATGGATAATCATAAAACTCCATTACTTTAGGATCCCCGTGTATGTATTGGTGTAAAAAGGTATCTGGCTTTATATGATCCTGAAACATCATCTTCATGTAGATAACAACCTCTCACTCTTTTAGCAATTTAGTAACATCTTGATAGAATAAACTATGTTTCATTATAACAAAGAATAAGGACTGTACCAATTATCATGACTTATCATTTGGCTAGCACATACACATGTCTAACTAATCCATAAAATATTAGGATAAAGTATAAAACAAAAAAGACGAAGAATTGAAAACGCCATACTCCTTTTAATACCTTTGTGATTTGGATATCTTCATATTTTTTCCAGTGTAAAAATGTAAATATCATAGCAGATAATAGAACGAACAAAATGAAAAGCCACATTATTCTTACTTCCCATATTTCTAATATAATAAAATACACTGCAATGATAAATAAAAAGGCAGTGGAGTCAACAGCAAGTTTCACTGAATACACTTTATTATGTGTTGATTTTACAGCAATCAAATAAACAATATAGAGTCCAATTAATGGAGCGGTCACTAATGTCGCCGCAACGAATACGAATACTTCACTGACACCATTCACTTTCATACTCCCTCTCTAAACCAACGATGGATTGATGAACAAACGTTATAAATGGAAGTTCCCGATTCTCTTTTTTCGCTAAATCTAGTACATAACCAGTAATACTATGTATTTCTGTATTTCTTCTTTTTTTCATGTCTTGATACATAGATGAATAATTTCCTCTTGTTTTTTCAACTATCTCTTTAACATAATTCCATTCCTCCTGAGATAAATGTAAGACTGTAATGCCTTCTTCAAACATCTTTCTCGCATTTTGGTAAAAGAAACTATTTGTTAACAGCTTTCCATTCTTTATTCTATATATAGCTGTTAGGGGATTTACTACAAGATTTACTACTAATTTACGTTTCATTTCATACTGAATATCATCCACCTGTTTTATAGAGAAAAAAGGATGACTATCTAGTAACTTTCCTACAATGTGACTTTGTTCTTTCCCAACCACCATTTCACCGACTCCGGTATGTATAACAAGATTATCATCCATCCTCCTTGCCCCATGCGTTACAATTCCACAAAAAACGTTCGTAGAAAGAAATTGTTTTGCTAACTCTTCATGCCCCATCCCATTCTGTAAGAATAATACAGGAGGAATGCCTCCAACTTCTTTCCAACGTATTAAAAAATCCGGTAGAACTATTTGTTTTAATGTTACAATCCAGAGTTGTACATCACAATAATTTTCCTTATGTGTTAGTACTTTCTTTGGGCTTACACGAGAGCGTTTTCCATCTTTTTCTAAAAATAGTCCTTCACGAATTAAAATGTCTTTTTGCTTCTCTGTTTTTGTCACAATCGTAACTTCATGCCCCATTTTTAGTAAGTAGTAACTAATTAATAACCCTACTGATCCTGCACCGATAACTGCGATATTAATGGCATTCACCACCTTAGCGAAAGTCATATTTTAAGAGAACACCCCGTAATATGTATTGTAAATAGTTTATCATAACTGATCAAAATTAACTTCAATATATTCAATGAACGAACATCAATTTTATTCTTTCACATCCTTTGATTAAAGGGAAACTACTCCACCATTGGTAAATAAAAATACGTTGTGAAGTATATTAGTATCAATCCCTTCCTATGGATAAGCGCCGGTCCACGAACTCCAGTGGGAAGTAGAGTAGGGGCGAGACACCATAGCGACAGGAGCCAAGATGGCGACATGATGCCATTGCCGACAGGACGTGTGCGCGTACCTAGGCCAAATTGATGAAAGTGGCTCGGCAACTCCCCAAGGGAAAGGAGTGGACTGGAGTGAATGGAACACTTACCTACACAACCACTAATGAGATCACGTATTTTCAAGGTAGCTTTTTTACAACATACCTGAAAATCAACTTTATTATTTTCATAGTAATAAAAAAGATAACGTTTTCTTTTTGTTTCCTTTTAAATTATAATAATATATAGACTATTCAATTTTTATATTTTTTCTAGACCGATCAAAACACATAAATAAATAAAACGTGGAGGGATCAAGTTTGGTAACAAATAGAGTAGTACGATTACATGTGAATTTTAAAACATTAGAGGAATTTGAAAACTTCAGAGAATATGGTTTGCAGGAATTATCTATGAAAGAAGATTTAGAAGCTAATATTATTGAAAACGATAGTGAATCTCCCTTTTATGGAGTATACTTCGGAAATAAGCTTGTTGGTCGTATGAGTTTGTATAAGATAGATAAGAAGTTTGATCGATACTTTGAACCACCTCAAGACTATTATGAATTATGGAAATTAGAAGTTTTACCAGGATATCAAGGGAACGGGATAGGTAAATGTTTAGTAGATCATGCAAAAAGCTTAGGTTTACCTGTCAAAACAAATGCTAGACAACGCTCAGATGATTATTGGAAGAAATTAGGGTTCGAACCTCTTACATATCTACCTGATCGAGATCGTGGTGAAAACCCGTTCGTATGGTTCCCTGCTGGAGTCAAAGAGCAAGTCACAGAGTAAAGAGAGCTTATTAGCTTCAGACTTATTAAAGATAAGAGGGTGTAGCAAAATATTCTGCTACACCCTCTTTATTACTTTGCTGTATATTGCGTGGAACCTCTTTTCGACGCCCGCTCCATCACATTGATCATCAACTGATAATCGTTTTTCACAATTTCATATTCGTGCTTTAATCGTGTTAACTCTTCTTCTAAATGTTTATTTTCTTCTAACAACGCGTCTATCTGTTTAGACGTACGTTGTAAATCAGACTTTTCTTGATTAACTAATAACTCCTCTTTTTTGGAAAGGAGAAAGTGAACCATTTCGTCTATGGACTGTAAAACAGATTGACTTTCATCTTCATGGACAGTTACCTGAGTCTCTCTAGCTTCTGGAAAACGAAAGTCCTCCTTCTTAAGCTGTTTTCTCTGCTTTTTTGCTAACTGAATTGCTGACTCATACTTTTTTCTTATTGAGGAGTTCCAACGAAACCCACAAGCAGCTGGAGTTCGCGATAATTTTTCGCCCACTTCTTCAAAAGCAGCTAATTGAGTACCACCCTCCCGAATGTGGCGAAGTACTACTTCAGCTAACAATAGATCTTCATCTTGATTCCAAGCATCCTGTCTAACCAACGAACTAATCCCTCCTTCTTCGTTTATCATCTAATATGTATGCAATTAGTAGAAAAGATAGACTAATTTCTAGAAATAGTATGATCCTTTCTAAAAAATCAATTCGTAAAAGAGGAATTATCCGTAATCTTGTACTACCATTCTCTTCTATTTCTTCTTTGTTAGAAAGGTATTTACTGCAAGGTGATGGGATTCAGATTCCCAAAGACTAGCACAAGCTTCTATTTCTTCGTCCATTGCTAGAAACAATTCCTGTTGTTCCTTTTTAGTATGTAAAACACGTTTGTAGGCTTGTACAACTTCTGGATCTATCCATTGTCTTGCCCAATTATCAACCTCCGACACATCGTCTATAAATACTTGGATGAATCCAAAATCATAAGCTTCCGCCATCGTAAACTTATTTGCAGTTGCTAGCATCGAAAGAGCATTTTCTTTGCCTACTCTTTTTTTCAATAAGCTAGCACCACCCCAACCTGTTGTTATGTGGAGATTTCCCTGGATAAATCCTAAGACACCTCTATTGAGGCTCAGTCGATAGTCCGTAGCACTGGCTATTTCCGCACCCCCACCTACTGCCGTACCATTTAAGAGGGAAACAGTAATTGCTGGGAATGTTGCTATCAATTTCAATACTTCACACATGGGGCTAAGCATAGTAAGAGCATCCTCTTTTGTCTGAAGACTATGAAAACTATGAAGATCTCCCCCGCTACAAAAAGATTCTCCCGCTCCTCGAATAACTAATACAGAAATAGTTTTGTCCGTCTTTAATCGCTGTAGGCAGTCTGTTAATTGCTTAATTACATCGAAGTCCACTGCATTTCTTTTTTCTGGTCTATTTAATATGATTTCGGTTACGTGAGCAGATCGCTTTTGACATATTACTTTCAAGTTCGTTTGCCTCCTTATTATATTTTTGGGGGTCATCATGGTTCTGTGCGATTCTCGTGATTTCTGTACGATCCAACCATGGTTCTGTGCGATTCTCGTGATTTCTGTGCGATCCAACCATGGTTCTGTGCGATTCTCGTGATTTCTGTGCGATCCAACCATGTGGTTCTGTGCGATTCTCGTGATTTCTGTGCGATCCAACCATGGTTCTGTGCGATTCACATGATTTCTGTGCGATCCAACCATGGTTCTGTGCGATTCACATGATTTCTGTGCGATCCAACCATGGTTCTGTGCGATTCACATGATTTCTGTGCGATCTTACCCTGTTTTTGTGCGATTCTCGTGATTTTTGTGCGATCCAACCATGGTTCTGTGCGATTCACATGATTTCTGTGCGATCCAACCATGGTTCTGTGCGATTCTCGTGATTTTTGTGCGATCCAACCATGGTTCTGTGCGATTCACATGATTTCTGTGCGATCTTACCCTGTTTTTGTGCGATTCTCGTGATTTTTGTGCGATCCAACCATGTGGTTCTGTGCGATTCTCATGATTTCTGTGCGATCCAACCACGGTTCTGTGCGATCTTACCCTGTTTTTGTGCGGTCAAAAAAAACAGGAGGGTTGCCCCTTCCTGTTTTTGCGTTCATTATTTGTTTACTACTTCTTCACCTTTGTATGATCCACATTCTTTACATACGCGGTGTGATAATTTCATTTCACCACAATTAGGACATTTCACCATACCAGGTACAGTAAGTTTAATGTGAGTACGTCTCATTCTTTTCTTTGTTTTACTTGTACGTCTAAAAGGTACTGCCATGAGTCCCACCTCCTTGAAGATATTTAAAACACATGCTGAGAGCATCAGGTCATGTTATTTTTCCTTATCGAAGAACTTTGCAAGCTCTTGTAATCGAGGATCAACTTTTTCTTGTTCCTCTTCTTCTTTCGTATGAAGCTCCCATCCATTTCCTGAAGCAGGAGCCGCACCTTCGTCTTTATCACTAAAGACACGTAACGGTTTTTCTAACAATATTCTTTCTCTGACATAAGGTAACAAATCAACCGTGTTATCTTTCACTACATGTACATCTTCATCATTTTCAAACGTAGCCCATTGATCCAATTGAAAAATCTCTGTTGCATCAATTGTAAAAGGAAATTCTACATCATTTAGAGTCCGTGCACATGGTAACGTCATCGTTCCTTCAATAGTAAGCTGGAATGTGACTGCTGTATTTGAAAAGTAAGCATCTCCAACAACTTTTATAGGAGAAATCTCACGAATTTCACGGTCTATTTTTCTTACTTCCTCCATATTAACAAATTGATCAATATGGAGACCTTTTCCTTTATTGGCCAACAACTGTTGAACCGACCATTTCATAGGTTTTCACCTCAAGACAACAAATGTAATTATATCTTTCGTATTTTGGTTTGTCAAGATAAATTCTTTACAACAACCTTGTGAACCACTAAGTTGTAGGATACCACAAAATCATAGTAAAATAAACTAACTATCCATTAAAACTTTTACTATTATTTACTTTAGGATAATAAATTATCCATAAAGTTAGTAAAATGTGTGATTATTATGATACATAACGTATATTTCCCCTTTGAAACTGTGTAAAATGCAACTAGTTACTTAGTTCGATATAATAGGATATTAGAAATTCACTTGCAATTTACCACAGAATTCGGGGCAAAAGGAGGTATTACTATGAATATTCTTGGATTGATAGTTGAATATAATCCGTTTCATTTCGGTCATCTACACCACTTAAAAACATCTCAGCAAATAACAGATGCTGACATTACCATAGCTGTAATGAGCGGCTCTTTCTTGCAACGTGGCGAACCTGCCTTAACCACTAAATGGAAACGTACGAAAATGGCACTAGAAAACGGAGTTGACATTGTTATTGAACTCCCATACATTTTTTCCACACAAAAAGCTGAAATATTTTCTGATGCTGCTGTAAGTCTTCTCCACTCCATTGGAGCGAATCGTCTTTGCTTTGGAAGTGAGTTCGGGGAAATTGATACGTTTTCCACAACAGTAAGAAAAGTAAATGAGCACGAGCTTGAATTAAACACCCAAATAAAAAAGTACATGAGCGATGGGGTAAGCTATCCAAGAGGATTTTCCCTTGCATTTGAGACAATTTTTAATAACGAGGATTTAATTGACTTAAGTAAACCGAATAACATTCTCGGATACCACTATGTGAAATCCATTCAGAAATTAGACTCAACCATGATACCATCCACTATTAAACGAGAAAAAGCAGAATATCATGATCAAGATGTTACAAAAGGGGAAAAAATTGCAAGCGCTACATCTATTCGTAAGGAACTAATTGAACGAAACAGGAAACTGAAAGAGGTGCAAAGCTATCTTCCTCCTGCAAGCACTACTCAACTACAGAACCATCTTGATGAATGGCAAGAGTTTGCTCATTGGGAAAAATACTTCCCTTTCCTTCAACATCGAATTATTACTGCAACCGTCTCAGAATTACATGCCATTTACGAATGTGAAGAAGGATTAGAATATCGCTTGAAAGATGCAATGACAAAGGTAAACTCTTTCCAAACTTTTATGGAAGAAGTAAAAACAAAGCGTTATACATGGACAAGATTGCAGCGCCTACTTGTTCATATTTTATTAAACACAACAAAAGAATTTATGAATGAATACTGCACACCATTACAACCATCTTATTTGAGATTATTAGGAATGTCAGAAGAAGGAAGGGCATATTTATCTTCTGTAAAAAAACAGTTGTCAGTTCCTTTAGTAACTAGAGCAAGTGAGTGGGATCATCCTATTCTGAAGAAAGACATAACGGCGAGTCAGATTCATGGCCTCCCCTTTCGTATCTCACTAGATGAAGAATTTAAGAAAATACCTGTACAATACACGAAAGAAAAAGGAACCTTTCCATCGTAAAGGCTCCTTTTTTAAAAGATAAAAGAAAGTATAACATTTTGGGACTTAGAAAGTTGTCTAGCGCCTTGCGCTTTTTTATGTGTTATTTATTTATGTGGTAGTTGTTGTAAGTATTCTAATGCATCTTCATACGTATCAACTGGAACAATCTCCATATTCGTACGAATAGATTTAGCAGCTTCCAACGCTTGTTCATAATTTGAGCCTTCTACGCCCAACTCATGTGGAGCAAAAAAGATATCAGCTCCTGCATTATGGGAAGCAATAACCTTTTGTTTTATCCCGCCAATTCTTCCAACCTTTCCGTCTTCATCGATAGAGCCTGTACCAGCAATATCGTACCCCCTCGTTATATCTTCCTCACTTAGCTGATTGATGATTTCTAACGTAAACATTAAACCAGCAGATGGACCACCTATTTTATTTGTATTAATAGTGATCTCGGGGTCTCTAATCAATTCACTATCAGTTACAGGATAAGAAATCCCTACTCCAACTCTTTCTCCTGTATCATCAAGGTCTTCAGGAAAGTACATCATTTCAATTGCAACCGTCTCCACTGAATCGCCACGCTCAATGGTAAGTTCAACAATTTCTCCAAGCTCATATGAAGAAAGAACGTTAAGAAGCCTACTTGTTTCCAACACTTCTTCTCCTTCTACCGCAATGATTTTATCTCCCTGTTCTAACTTTCCTTCAGCACCCATATCAGGAATGACTCCTGTGACAAATACACCTTTATTCTCAATATATGCAGTTTTCCCAACATATTCGTAAGCAACGAGAACAGCTACATCCTGGGAACCTGTCATCATCATTAATTGTCGATGCTGATATTCTTCATCCGTTTCGCCTGGTGGCCTGATTTGCCTTTCTGGAATGATCTCACGTTGATCACTAAATAATGCCCACACGTAATTAACTATGTTCGCTTGCCCCATTCGAACAGTTGTAAGCATAAACGTACCTTCATATTCATGAGCATCCTCTACCTCAATTACATCTGTCAATACTAAAGCATCCCCTGGGATCGTAAAGTAATAAGGTAGTTTATAAAAATTAATAGTTAAAAGAATCACTGCTAAAATAATCCATTTTATCAAACTACGATTCATTGTACTATTTTTTCTTGTCATGCTGCTTCTCCTTCCAGTTCTGTATCTTCTTTTTCAATTGTTCTATATGTTTTTCAGCTTCCGCTTCCCCACTTTGAATTATTTCTTGTACATTCGAATATTGTGTGGATGATATGTGAGACAAACTTGGACGGATCATAATATCCGTTTCTATTTCCCGATGACGCATCACTTCTTTTTCCATAATATCCATGCTTTGTATAATGACATCATAAATAGATGTTATTTCCGGTTCCTCATCCACATAGGAAACATCTACAGCGATAATGATATCCGCTCCCATTTCTTTTACAACAGACACAGGAACTCGGTCAACAACACCACCGTCTACATACAATTTCCCATCAATGGTTTCAGGTACCACAATCCCAGGAATCGCTATGCTAGCACGAACTGCTTGAGCAATGTCCCCTTTTTTGAAAATTACCTTTTCCCCTTTCATTAAATCAGTAGTAATAACGTATACCGGTGGAGATAAATCCTCTATTTTTTTTTGATTTACAAGCATTTTAATTAATTGTTTCGCTTTATCCCCTTTAATAAATCCCATCTTAGGTACAGTAAAATCAAGGAGGTATTTTCTCCGAAATTGTAGAGCCATTTTTTCTAACATCGTTGCTTCATATCCTGCCCCATATAATACACCAATTAGTGCTCCCATGCTACTTCCAGCTATGTAATCAATAGAAACTCCATGTTCCTTTAATACTTTCAATACACCGATATGGGCAAAACCTCTTGATCCACCTGAACCTAGCGCTAAGCCAATCGTAGGTTTCATCCTTCCACTCCTTTCCTACTCGAATGAAAATGGTCTAATCTCTCTTTCCTTACGTATATTTAAAAGAGGACAAGTTTATGATTCTAGATTGAAAAGGAGTACGTATATGCAACTCAATCCCTCCCTCATAAAAACAATACTGTATGGTGGTACAACATCATTCTTAGCAATTTCCTTCATGATTTTTCCTAAAGAAGCCTATGAAGCATCGATTAGAGGATTAACAATGTGGTGGGATGTTGTATTTCCTTCATTATTACCTTTTTTTATTATATCGGAATTTCTCATCCGATTTGGTGTAGTTTCATTTATAGGTGCACTTTTTGAACCGATTATGCGCCCCTTGTTTCGCGTTCCAGGCTCAGGTGGCTTTGTTTGGGCAATGGGGCTCGCTTCTGGTTTTCCTGCTGGTGCTAAACTTACTGCACGCTTACGACAAGAGGAAAAAATCACTGCTGTAGAAGGGGAACGACTAGTATCATTTACAAATGCTTCCAATCCACTTTTTATTTTTGGTGCAATCTCCGTAGGCTTTTTCCAAAATGCAGCATTAGGTGTTGTTCTGGCAGCAGCTCATTATGCAGGTAATATTATTGTAGGTTTGTGCATGAGGTTTTATGGTACAAATCGTGAAAGACCAGAAGACACCTATAGAAAGAAAAAGAATTTTTCTATTTCTTATGCTGTAAAACTAATGCATCAAGAAAGATTAAACGATACCAGACCCTTTGGAAAACTAATGGGTGACTCTGTACACTCTGCAATCCAAACGTTACTTATGATTGGTGGATTTATCATTTTGTTCTCGGTACTAAATCAGATTTTAGAAATCATTAACATCGCTGCTATTCTGAGTTTTTTTATTAGTATTATTCTTACTACTATTCAAATGCCAATAGAATTAAGTCCTGCAATAATCTCCGGTATATTTGAAATTACGTTGGGAAGTCAAATGGTAAGCCAGTCGACAAGAAGTACACTTCTACAGCAAGCTATTCTTGTAAGTTTCATTTTGGCTTTTAACGGATTAAGTGTGCAAGCACAAGTGGCAAGTATTTTATCGGAGACAGATATTAAGTTTCGTCCATTCTTTTTTGCCCGTTGCTTTCATGGGTTTGTTTCAGCGATAATTACTTATTTTATCTTCGATTGGTTATATGTGGATCCATCCTCTTCCACAGGAGGGGAGGCGATCCCTGTGTTTCAACAGGAACAAGTTACATCTTTCTTTGTAAGCCAACTTGAATGGTTATTACAGTGGGGAGGTCTCATAACACTTTCAACACTCTTCTTATGGATTGTATTTAACTTGATGAAAGTAAGTGAGAAAAAAGTTTAAGATAACATGAAACAAAAGAAATTTGCACCATGGAGGATGAAAATACGTTATTAGATGTTTTAGAAACATCGACTTCCTATGGAATGAGCGAATGCCCACGGAACTCCAGTGGGAAGCAGAGCAGAGGCGAGACACCGTAGCAGACGAAGTCGCGAAGGTGGCTCGGCAGCTCCCCACAGGAAAGGGAGTGGGCAGTAGCGAATGGAATAGAAACCAACAATATTAGGAATACTAGATAAGTTAACCACCAATTGAGCAACGTATTTTCAGGGTAGACAATAAATAAATGGGTTCCTGCATTTACACAGGAACCCATTTGGATTAATTAGAAAACGCATATTTTTTCCTCAACGCTTCTTCAACAATATCAGGAACAAGATCGCTAACTGGAGCATGATATTTTGCAATTTCTTTCACGATACTTGAACTCAAATAGGAAAATTTATTATTTGTCATCATAAAAAACGTTTCAATATTCTCATCAAGCTTTCGATTAATTGATGCCATTTGTAGCTCATACTCAAAATCAGATACTGCCCTTAACCCTTTTATAATAGCGTTCGCATTCTTTTGTTTTACATAATCGATTAACAGACCATTAAAATGATCGATTTCCACATTAGGGATGTCCTTCGTCGTTTCACGCAATAACTCCATTCGTTCTTCTACCGTAAATAACGGCTGCTTATTTCTATTATTTAAAACAGCTACAATTACCTTATCAAAAACCTTTGATCCTCTCGTTACAATATCTAAGTGACCTAATGTCACAGGATCAAAGCTTCCAGGACAAACTGCAATACTTCCCATTATTCTACTCCCCCACTTTTGAAAAAATAGTAATCACTGTATCTCCATATCGTTCTTCTCGTATCTTCGTTAATGATCCATATGTATCGCCTAATTCTAACGTTGCAACGTGCTCTACAACAATTTTTCCTGAAGAATGAAGAATTTCATGCTCATCAATAAATTGCAATTCATCAGTTAACCGCTGCTTTAAGTATGGTGGATCTAAAAAAATGAAGTGGAATTGGCTCCCTTTTTTATGTAAGGCTTTTAACGCACGAGATGATTCTGCACGATACACTTCTGCTTTATCTTCAAGTTTACAAATTTTTAAATTCCCATGGATAGTTTCAATTGCTTTTTTATCTCGATCCACAATAACTGCATGCTCCATTCCTCTACTTAATGATTCAATAGAAATAGAACCGCTACCACCATATAAATCTAACATGCTTCCGCCGTCAAAATAGGGACCTACCATGTTAAAAATAGATTCCTTCACTTTATCTGTTGTGGGCCTTGTAGATTGCCCTGGTACCGCTTTTAAATGTAGCCCTTTTTGTTTACCACTAATTACTCTCATACATTACTCTCCTACACATTGGAATTCTTTGATTCATATGCTATCACAAAAAAGTAGAAATTGCGAAAATACTGCCAAGAAACGTCGAAAGATTCTCACTACTTTTTTTTACGTATAAACTTTCGTATCATGTCCATAATAGAGGTAGCAACATCAATGAATGTTGCTGACAACCGCGGAGAAGGCTTACGTTTCCCCATAAGTTCTTCCTCCGGTTTCTCCTCTCCCATAGCCTTGACAATGAAAAAGAAGATATTGCATCTTCTCAATCTTGTCGTAAGGCAACCCACAGTTTTCTGTGGGTTTTTTTATTCTATACAGCAGATTTCGGTTCCTGTTGTTCTCTCTTTTTCATCTGCGGGATTACTTTTAATCTTACAACAAAAACATTCGTAATTAATAAAACAAAGGAAACAAGAAATAAACTTCGAATTCCTGCATAGGATGCCAACCAACCACCTGCAATTGGTCCAATCATTGTACCCAAATACATAGCACTATTGGAAAACCCATACGTACGACTTTCCATACCTGTCGGTGCCAAATGGCGAATGAGTGAATTGATGGACGGTATCAAACCACCAAGACATAATCCTAGGAGAAAACGAAACGCGATAAGCTGCCAATAACTTTGAACAAATGCTTGTGGCAACGTTACTATTGCTGCAAACAGAAGCGAAAAAAACAAAACATGATGAGCTCCTTTTCGATCACTGATTCTCCCGAGAAATGGACTAGCCGACATATTGGCAAATCCCATAATTGACATAGCTAGCCCTGCATAGAACGCAACATTCTGAGAGGGGCTTAGCTCTTGAACATAAATGGATAATAAAGGATTGATGCCTATCAGTGCCATCTGAATGATAAAAAATACGAAGAATAAAGATAAGATCGGTGATGTAGATACAATTTTTTTGAAGTCTTGAAGCGTATTTGTTTTTACCTTTTCTTCTTTTTTCACGAAATTTTCTTTCACAAATAATAAACAAACAATGGCAGCCACAAGTATTACAGCTCCTGTAATGTAAAAAATGGTCCTGAAACCGAATAGATCCGCCATCATTCCTCCGAATAAAGGACCAAATATCCCCCCTGCAACAGCCCCTGCTTGAAGTAAACCTAAGGCATAGCCCACATCCTTCTTTGGAGTACTCATAGACATAAGGGCAATTGCTGCTGGAATAAAGCCAGAGATCATTCCATTTAACAATCGAAGAAGTAATAAACTCCATGGACCTGTTGCAAAACCAGTCAGTGTGATGACAATTGCCATTCCAAAACCAGAACGAAGGAGCATCATTTTCCGTCCATGTCGATCAGCTAACTTTCCCCATAACGGAGAAAACAAAAAAGCAGATAAGAAATTTGCTCCAAAGATAATTCCTGCCCAACGACTAACAGCTCGAGGATCTGTTACCCCAAGCTCCTGTAAATATAATGGTAAAAAAGGGATGATCATGGTCATTGCACCCATTACACAAAACTGACAAACCATTAATATGTATAAATTTCGTCTCCATTGTGGCAACTTCAGTCACTTCCTTTTCTATTTATCCATTATATATTTCGAGTGACGAAGTTTTCAAGAGATAATATACAATTAATCAAAAAACTCCTAACATTATGTTAGGAGTCAAGCTACCAATATTAAATTCCCATCTTATAATCAAACTCTTTTTCCTTGTCAGGAACCGAGTTTTGATATTCTGTCTTAATCCACGGACGCATTGACATGGAAACATCTTTCACAAAATGGAAGGATTTCAGCTTTTCCATCGTTTCTTCTGCTTTGCCTTCCTCACAATACATCACTACATATTTCATCTTTTTAGAGACGTAATGAATGTTTCCAAAACGTTTAAGCTGTTTCACCTGCTTTAACGATTGAACCCAAATAGCTAGTCCTACTCGATTACCAACCATAATTGTTTCTCCTTTTTCCATATCAGTTTGCCATCAGTCTAGCATTAGTTACAATTTTTTGCAATAGGGGGGGTTATTTACCACCGCTACAGCCACAGCTACCACCGGACCCACAACCACCAGTCCCACAACCACCTTGATCAAAAAATGGATTTCCTGTAGGTACTTTAATTTGAGTAGAAACAGAATTAGCCAAGATTCTACTTACTTCTATCAGAAGCTGATGAAGACTGTCTTCCGATTTTTTAAACGCAGAAATAGATGGGTGTGTATCCACCTTTCTTTTCCACTCCCGAACATCTTTCGTGATTGTTTGGAAGTCAGGATGATACTTTCCAAACCGTTGTACCTCATCATAGTTTTCTTTCATCTTTTGAAAATGTTCAATGATCGATTGTGCTTCGTGATCTTGCTCTAACACTTGTTTTGCTTCAATATATGCATAAAATACTTCCGAAGAAGTAATAAGTTCACTAAAATCGTATGCCTCTTGGAGAACATCGACATTTGTCATTGTTGTGCTCATACACACATACACCTCCAAAACACATTATAACACGAATCTGTTGTTTTCATAAGAAAAAGACGATTATTTTGACGATGACAACTGATAAACGTTATTTACTTGCATCCATACCTTACTTCACTTCGTTCCCCTTCTTATTCTTCCTAGGATGAGCGATGGCAACACGCCTTATGTTATATAACGGGATTACATTTCCTTTATAAGTCTTCACGTCCGCATCACTCGACTCAAAACGAAGCGTTTTTATTTCTGCCGTAAACGTATCCCCCCCCTTGTCTTCTATACAGATAGGGAGCTTTAACGCTTGACTTTGTCGAATGAGTCGGGCAATCATATTTTCTTTATAAGACATTAACTGAAAGCTAACAGGAGGTAATCGGTCCACTTCACACCATTCTAGCGGTATATTAGGTTCATTAATATGTTGAACTGCCACCCTACCTGTTCCTCTCACCTCTTCATCCTTAACCGTAACAGCTGATGTAAGCTCTATAGAAGCAGCTTTCAACTGGTTTTCCCAATCAGAAGTTATTGCTGCGTCAATCAAGACACCGTTGCTATTTGGGATAACAACCCCTTTTCCATATTGAGTTAAAGCATCCTTCGTCAAATGCTCAAGTAGGGCCTCATTTTTAATCTCATAAAGAACAAATTCCCCTACTTTCACAACAGGAGAGGCACCCTCCCAAAAGGAATGCATTCGCTCACGTTCACCTTCTTTATCCACCGGCAAACAGGTTACCGCCTCTTCCCACAATTTCAAAGGGACACGCTCTTTCTTGCGCTTCTGCACTAACTCACTTACCAAACGAACATGAATCATTTGCCCCGTACTCAGCACTGAACAAAACTGCAACACATTCCACAATTTTGCAGGCTGAAATCTCACCGGAAGGATCCATTCATTTCCCTGTATATACATTGCATCATCGTGTTCAAATGGATCAAGGATAGTTGCTTGATTTCGGAAAAACAAAAACGGGCACTCGTTCACACGGTCTTTTATCCATTTAGATTTAAGTAACCTCTCAAAGTGCTCTATTCCAACTGATCTTCCAAAAATCAACTGCTTTATCACTCGTAGCTCAGTAGAGTTACTCCCAAGTTCTAAAACACGTTGAAGGTATTCTAAAGCTATTGGTTCAAATATGTCATCGTAGCCAACCTGGAACCATTCGTATAGATCACTTTTAGAATGATGAGATAAACTATCCGCTTGTTTTAAAAGCCATGTAGAAAGCTCATCGTTGTATTCCTTTGAGAGTAACTCCTTCTTATCCTCATGCATAATTAATAGAATGGAACTTATCAGGTATCGAAAATCAAATGTAACAAACTCATTAGAAGTCTTACTAACGCTTAGTATCGAATTGCTATGTTTGTCTACAATCAATTTCTCTATTTCTCTCGGAACAATATAATCTACCTTATCTCCAAACTTCATTGGGAAGACTAAATCATAAGAAATTAATTTCTCCATCGTGGTGAAATAAGAATGCGGACCAAACTTCTCCATACCATGTTGGTCTACGAAATCCTTCTTCTTGTGCAGTAAACAAACCAGCCATTCTAATGTATCTGTTTCGTTCGTTGTTAACTTATCTACAGAATCTAATAGTTTTTCTTCTTTTATTTCCCTATTTATATAACAATTTATATACTTTGTGAACATTCAACCCACTCTTCCCAATCATATGAATATCCTTGTTCCACCATAAATAACTGACGATGGGATGCGACATCTTCTTCTTTCGTCATAGGAGTCACAAGGGTATAAAAATATACTGGTTCATTTTTTTTCTTACGTCGTAACAATCGTCCAATTCGCTGAGCCTCCTCTTGTCTAGAGCCATATGTACCAGATACCTGAATCGCTACCATCGCATCAGGTAAGTCCACTGCCATGTTTGCTACTCGACTCAAAACAAGAACCATTTCTTTACCACTCTTAAAATCATTATAAAGCTTTATACGATCCTGTTTTTTTGTATCACCTGTAATTAAAGGAAAGGAACATTCTTCAGAAATCTTTTTCAATTGCTGTAAATATTGTCCGATAATAATAATTGGTTTACTAGAATGTTCTTTCAACAGTTTTTTCACTGCCCGTATTTTCCCTGGATTTTCACTTGCATAACGATACTGATCACGCTTCGATAAGGTCGTATACTTAGCCCACTGCTCTTCATGGAACGGAATCTTGATTTCTTTACAAACTGGTTTTGCAATCCAGTCATTTTGTTCTAACAGTTGAATCCCTACTTCATACCGTTTTGGACCAATTAAGCTGTAGATATCTCCTTCTTTACCATCTTCTCTCACAAAGGTTGCTGTTAAACCTAATCTTCGTTTACCTTGAAGATTCGAAGTAATTCGGAACAATGGAGCTGGCAATAGGTGAACCTCATCATAAATCACTAATCCCCAGGATCTATCATGGAATAAAGAGTAATGTGGAAACGTTCCTTTGTTTTTTCGATCGTGGTACGTTAACATTTGATATGTTGTAATTGTAACTGGCCGAATTTCTTTATTCTCACTCGTATACCTTCCAATCTGTGATGGTGTAAGTGTCGTTTTTTTCAATAATTCGTTATACCATTGCTGCAAAGAGGTATCGTTTGGTACAAGAATCAACGTCTCCTCTTTCAACTCACTCATCACGCCCAGACCAACGATTGTTTTACCTGATCCACACGGAAGAATGATAAAGCCATTTCCCTCCTGAACTCCTTTACCAACAACAAACGAGTCTACCGCTTCTTGTTGATAGGATCGTAAAAAGACAGAAGGGTGGAGTGTTACCGGCAATTCTTTTCCCTTGTCAAAACCTAACTCATCAATTACAGAGTAACCAAACTCCATGAGACGTTGTTTTACATAACCTCTTTCCGATATAGAGATAGGCATACATTCGCCTTTATGTAATGGAAAAAATTCTTTATCTTCTTTATTAAATATTTCTCTTAAGCTATTGAACTCTGCAGTATAAACACAACACCCATATTCAGAAGAGTTAAACAAGCGAAATTTTCCATTTCGCCTTTCCCAATCATGTAATTTTCCTTGTACAACTACAGGTACGGGTAGTCCTGAAAAGTTTTCTAAAAAAGTGATTACTTCATTTATAGAAATACCTTGATCTAATGCATACCAGATAGAATAAGGTGACAATTCATAGAAATGGATTGAGGAAGGTGTTTTTACTAGTTGTGCGAATTCACTTAAAAACGGTTGAACTATTCTTGCTTCCTTATGATTGGAACGGAAAAATATCGTTCCATTGTTCTGAATGGTTAAAGGCATATTGGAAGACATCTCTTCTACCTCCATTTTTTTTCATACTACTTCTTACTATCTGCCATTACAGGGGTTCCTATACAAATTTTATCCCAATTCTGATTGCTATAATCCAGAGGGTACAAGAAGAATAAATGGTTCATCCACAGAAAAAAAGAAAGGTTTCTCCAATCCACCTTTCTTAGCTTTTCGTATTAAATTGTTTCATCATCTCGAGCATCATTACTGCCATATTCATACTATTCTGAAGTCGATCTATCCGTTGAGGATATGTTTTCCCATAAAACACTTTTGCTTCCTTCTCCATATCTTTCAACATATAAGGGTTTCTAGATAGCTTTCGATACCAATTAGGATGGTAACGTAGAAATCGATGTAATTCAGGTTCATTTCGGATATAATTGTAAACTTCTGTTCTCATTTACAAATCCGCTCCCTTTTTAATCGTCTCGGTACGAAAATGGAGAGTTGGACTGTTGTTGATTTTGATTGGTTGGTGGAGTTTGAGACTGATCTTGTTTAAATTGTCCTAGTAACTCTTGAATGGAAACAAGGACACCGCTAAATTGCGTTAAATTTTCTTGTAAATCATTTAAATTCATTTTTTTAACCATACCTAATAAGTCCTGAGCACTAATGGACTCCTTCTTCTTATTCTTATTATTTTTCCCTTTACTTTTGTCAGCATCCACATCTTCATCTTCGTCCATATCATTTTCATCTGATTCATCGTCATCATCATCTTCTTCTCGATACGTTTCCCAGATGTCGTCCTCTTCCCCAAATAATAAATATTCCTCAAACAAATCCTGGAGTGTTTTATCCCCATTTTTTACCCCTTTTAATACATGAGGATTATTCTTCACGAACAGTTTAAACTTCCTCACATCAGGATGAAGAGATTTCTTATTTCTCACACTAGACACCTCCTCTTAGACATACGACTAGCATTTTACTTACTACATCATACCCAACACATAGATAGAAGGTGCGCCCAATTTTACAATAAATTTTTCTCCCTATAAATAGAGAGGTAACTTCCCCATCACCATGGAACCATGAAATTCTGCGTATAATAATTGCGGTAAACGCCAACTCCCAAATGAGTAAACCTCTCATCTAATAAATTTACTCTGTGACCTTCACTATTTAACCACCCTTCCACTGCCTCAATACCATCAACATAATTAGCAGCAATATTCTCTGCCGCTAATTGAAAAGATATTTCTCCTGCTTGAAAACGATCCTTAAGTTCTCCATACGTTGGAGAAGAGTGGGAAAAATAATCATTCACTTTCATATCCTCACTGTGAAGATAGGCAACATCAGCCGTTGTGTCGTCCCATTCTAAAGCTGATAAATTATGCTTTTTTCTAATGAGATTTGTTAAATCAAAAATTTGACGCGCTTGCCCTTCTTGCACCATTTCCCATTCATCATCACTTAGTTGTGGTGCTTCTGGTAAGGAACCACGATACACGATAGAATATGGACGATGGAGAAGCAACGTAGCTTGATCAATAAAACGAATGGAGGACAACTCCCTAGTAACAGTGTCAAAATAAAACTGAATCCATATATCACTGATCGGTGCCAACGGTCGCATTAATACATCCTCTGCTTTTAGTTCGAATCTATAAGAGTTAAAAGACCCTGTTAATGTAACCTCTTCTGTAAATGAAAAATATTCACCCACAGTTTCATAAGAATCACCTATAGAAATATATGCGGTATCAGCTAGTGGATCATTCGTATAAACAGAAACCACCATTCCATCACTTACACCAATCTGTATATATATAGGAGTATGATATATCCACCAGTCATAGCCATAGGAACTAACATCGACTCTGTCAGGTTCACCGTACTCCGCTTGTATTTCAGCAATTTCCATTCCAACGAACGAATGAATACCTGATATTTCTTCCTTTTCTGGTTCTCTCCCCTTCTCAGAAGATTGCTTTTCCTTATCATTGTTTTGAACATTAGGCTCTTGATTGACAGAAGAAGAGGTTTCCGTTTCACTTGGTTCCTTTTTTTCTATATCATTTATGAAATATAAAATACTAAAGAAAAGAAAAAATCCAAGAATAAGAGTACATATTGTTTTCATACGATTACTGCCTCCCTCCTTTTGAAATTTTCATTCTAACTTTTTCTATATATTTTTGCTAAGTTCCTGCTCTAGAACAATCTCTCCTATATATCGAAAAAATAAATAGTATTACGACAAAAAATGAGGGTGAGTTATAGGTATAAACCTATAACTCACCCTTGTAGCAAGCATATACTTACATTAGTATGCGGTAATTGGTATTCTAATAACCGTTCTAGTGATGATAATGCTCACTCTCCGAAATCTCCGATAAAGCATATCCTGCTTCGTTTGCAGTTGAAGTATGAACAGCTAAATCACCTAAAGATACGATCCCAACTAAATTACTGTTTTCCACAATAGGGAGTCTTCGAATTTGATGATCTGCCATCATTTTCGCTGCATCATCTACACTCATATCAGCTTCAGCAGTTAACAATCGTTCACTCATAATATCTGTAACTTGTGTAGAATTAGGTCTCTTTTCTGCTACACCACGAATTACAATATCTCTGTCTGTAATCATCCCTAATAACTGACGATCTTTACAGATAGGGATTGCACCTACGTCCATCTGTTTCATTTTTAATGCCGCTTCATATACATTGTCTTCTGGATTACAAACTTCAATTTCCTCTGTCATTATGTCTCGTAACATTTTCATAAGTATCCCTCCAAATTTTACAACATTCATTATTAATTTCTCCTTCTTTGTATATTTCATTCATGCAAACAAATAATTGATAAGATAATGTTTTCTTTGCATCTTATCGCATTTCGTAATATCATAAGAAGGAATGAAGTTAGTCTCATTGGCAGGAGGTAAAGAAAATGAAATTTGAAGAAACAGGACTTGATGGCTTAACAATAGAATATCAGGCACTCGAAGACATTATGGAGTCGGCTGGTTTTCAACCTGTATATGATTATGAACGAGTAACTTTTGATTACAAAATAGTGGATACAGTTAAGGATGAAATTCACTATTTCCGTGTTCAAGGCTTTGCAGTGGAAGGAGAAATTCCGAATCCACATAGTCATGTTAAAATCATGCAGCTTATTTTAGGGAAGCATTATTATCCACATGGTGTGGAATATGACGAAGAATTCCCTAAGAAAATTGTTGATAAATGCAAAAGAAAGATTGACCTTATTTCTGAAAAAATCAAAAGTGAAGCACTTTAATAGATTCATACATATTTTTCAAGTAAGGTGATATGTACTTTTTTTCATTTTTGATTTTTATATTAGGTCTTTGTAGAAATGCGAAAAGTAAAAATGCTCCCGATTCGATCCCTTTTGATCATATCGAGAGCATATTTTTTTCCTTTCGTTGAAATCTAGTTTTTATATTAAAATGTTACTAAAGTTTTCTTAATATTATACTGTCATTACCTTCGCTTTCATAATATAATGAAAGAAAGAGTGCAGATAGGAAGGGAAGGACTTTACATTGACGTCGCCATCAGTTAAAAAATATACTTATATTGTATTAGGACTAATAATAGCAGCCTTATTAATATATTTTGTTTTACCAGTTTCCTTACCAATAATATTTGGCTTAGTAACAGCCTTATTCTTAGCACCAGCTGTTACAACTCTCATTAAGAGAGCAAAATTATCTCGAAGCTTAAGTGTATTTATCGTATTTATTATCTTTTCGTTTATTGTCACAATCCTTCTCTATTTCTTACTAACGAGAGCAATTACTCAATTAAGTATCTTTGTTGAAAGTCTACCAAGAACGGTAAGTGAAGTATACTATGCTTGGGGAACCTTCTTAAATAACTTAAAAGAACAGTTTGTTCACTACACAGATGTAGTGGACGAAATTGATGCCTCTGTAGCAAATATGCTTTTTCAATTAAGAGAAGACTTAATGAAGCTTGATATAATTGGCCATGTTACGAATATTTTAGTGAAAATTCCATCCTATATCGTTTCACTTTTAGTGTATTTAATATCCCTTTATATGTTTTTACTTGAACTGCCACGCCTAAAAGAAAAAATGTTTAGTTATATGACAGATAAGACAGCAGAAAAAGTGAAATTTATGACAACGCGATTATCATATGTTATATTCGGATTCTTTAAGGCCCAATTTCTTGTAAGTATTCTTATTTTTATTGTTACATTTATAGGTCTACTTTTCATTGCACCTGAAGTGGCTCTCATCATGTCTATTATCATTTGGGTAATTGATTTTATACCAATCATTGGATCTATCGTTATTCTAGCACCTTGGGCGTTATATTACCTTATTGCAGGAAACACTGCATTAGGTGTACAGCTGTTAATACTTGCAGCTATACTATTAACAATTCGTCGTACAGTAGAGCCAAAAGTAATGGGTCATCATATAGGTTTATCTCCACTAGCTACGCTTATCTCTCTATATTTAGGCCTGCAGCTTCTTGGAATATTAGGTTTTATTCTCGGTCCATTAGTGGTAATTTTATTTACTAGTGCAAAAGAGGCTGGAATTATTAAATTTAATGTGAAATTTTAATATATAAAAAGGTTGTCACTCAATTAAGTGACAACCTTTTTTCTCTTCCTTAAGAAAAGCGCAAGGCGCCCGCCTATCGGCGAAAAGCAAATGTTCTGACCGATAAAAAGTGCTTTTTACTTTTAATCGGTCAGGTTATTTGCACGAGCCGATGGCGCCTGGAGCTAGACAACTTTCACAGTCCACTTTCTTATCTTTAAAAAAATGTGGTTGATACGTAAGGGGATAATTTTCATACTGTACTGCAATTAGTATATTGTTAATTACCCCCCTAAAATAGCACGAAATAAGTTTGTCGTTTCACCAGAAGGGTATATCACATAAAGCATAAAATAAACAGCTATTCCTGTTGTTGCAGAAATAAACCATATAATAGAAGTAATAGGTCCTAATCTGCGATGTCTTGCCAAATTATTCTTATACCCAGTTACAAGTGTGATAATCCCTAATACTGCCGCTATTGTAGCTAATATAATATGGATTATTAAAAATATCTGATAATACAAGCGAATCCCTTCAGGTCCACCAAAGGTTGTACTACCGATAAAAAATGTTTTTGATAGATACGTGATAAAAAAGATAGAAGCTAAAACCGCAGCCCAAAACATTGCTTTCTTATGTTGCTCTATTTTACGTTCGCCAATAAAGTACCAGCCTATTGCAACGAAAACGGCACTTAAACCGATAAACACTGTACTAATAAATGGTAGAAAAGTTGCCACGTATAATTCATCCCTTTCTGTATTCTATGAATTCAATTATATAAGTTTTTTAATATAAAAATCAAAAATTATATGAAGAAAGTATGACTTTCATTCCATGTCAAAAGGAAAACCCTTGCAGCTATGCAAGGGTTCTCTAGTTACTTTACCATTTAACAATTCCTAATAATAGCATTAAAGCTGCTACTGTTGGGATTGCAATTAGTACTCCAGTCCATATCATCGCATTTGTCCATCCATTTCCACGTTCATTCAAGTGCATAAAAACGTAGAGTTGAAGAATAACTTGGATGACAGCTAGGATTAGGATAAATGGAAATGCAAATCCTGAAGGAATCGCATCGCTCGCAATCGAGATAAACGCCATACTCGTTAAAAATAACATGAACACGAATGAAATAAGTTGCGTACGCATTTCACGAGCCAACTTACGCTTCGTTTTTTTCGAAGGTTCCCCTGTCAATGGAGCAGTAGGATCTATACCATGCTGAGCCATTTTATCATCCTCCTATTCCCATTAGATATACTACTGAGAAGATAAATACCCACACTACATCGATAAAGTGCCAGTATAGTACAGCTGTATAAAATTTTGGAGCATTTGTTAATGTTAATCCCGATTTTCGGTATCGAATTAATAAAGTGGAAATCCACAATATACCGAATAATACGTGGGCTCCGTGAGTACCAACAAGTGTATAGAAAGCGGAAGAAAATGCACTTGTTGTAAAACCTAATCCATAATGATAGTATTCTACAAACTCATAAATTTCAAAACCAAGGAATGTAATTCCTAATACTACTGTTAACAGCATCCAACCAAGTACACCTTTGAAATTCCCTTTTTTCATGGAAATAATCGCAAATACACTCGTTAAACTACTTGTCAAAAGTATCATTGTCATGATAAATACTAGTGGTAAATGGAACAAGTCACTAGGACCCGGTCCACCATTTAATCCTCCTCGTAACCCTAAATAAGTACCGAAGAGACTGGCAAACAATACCGTTTCCCCACCAAGGAAGAACCAAAAACCTAAAAACTTATTTTTACCTTCCAACGTAGCTTTTTCAGGATTTGGAGGTAAGGTGTTAGAATGAACAGTGTGATCAGCCATATTACCTTCCCTCCTTTTGTAAATCTTTTTTAATTTCATCTACTGGAATATGGTATCCATGATCTTCTTTTACAGAACGAGCAAACATTGCACCGAATGTAATTAATAAACCTACGATAGCTAACCAAGTTTGACCAGCATCGTGATAAATGAAACCAAAGCTTGCAACGAATAAACCGAAAGACATAATAAATGGTAAAATGGATCCATTTGGCATGTGAATATCCCCTAAAGGTTCTGCTGCCTTCATTTTTCCATCCCCTTCGTATTTTTCATACCATAAAGGATCAACGTCACGAACTAACGGTGTTTGTGCAAAGTTATATTCTGGAGTTGGAACTGGAATTGTCCACTCTAGAGTACGACCATCTTTCCATACGTCTGCTTCGTTCACTTTGTTTTTCATAGAAGTAAAGATACTTACTACGAAAATAATAAATGCAATACCCATTAAGAATGCACCCATTGTACTAATAAAGTTCATTTCATTTAAACCTTGACCATCTAAATAAGAAGCAACACGTCTTGGCATACCAATTAGTCCTAAGAAATGTTGTACAAAGAACGTTAAATGGAAACCAATTAGGAATAACCAGAAAAAGATTTTACCTAATTTCTCATCAAGTGTGTATCCAAAAATTCTTGGCCACCAATAATACGCACCACAGAATAATCCCAATACAACCCCACCAATAATTACATAGTGGAAGTGAGCTACTACGAAATACGTATCATGGAATTGATAGTTTGCTGCACTTGTTGCAAGCATTACACCCGTTACCCCACCCATTACGAATGATGGAATAAACGCCAATGCGAATAAGTTAGCAGTAGTAAAGCGGATGCGCCCTCCCCAAAGGGTTAGCAACCAGTTAAAGATTTTAATACCAGTTGGAACAGCAATTGCCATTGTTGCAACAGCGAAAATCGAATTAGCTACTGGACCCATACCTACTGTAAACATATGGTGAGCCCATACCATGAATCCTAAGAAACCGATAATTAATGTAGCAAATACCATTGCTGAATATCCAAATAAACGTTTTTTTGCAAATGTCGGAATAACTTCCGAGAAAATACCAAACGCAGGTAAAATTAAAATGTATACTTCTGGATGTCCAAAAATCCAGAATAAATGTTGCCAAATAATAACGTTACCACCAAAGTCAACCGCAAAGAAGGTTGCCCCAAATACTCGTTCTAACATTAATAAAAGTAATCCAATAGTTAGTGCTGGAAAAGCGAATAGGATAAGCATAGAAGCTACGAACGAACTCCACGTAAATAGTGGCATTCTCATCATACTCATACCAGGCGCTCTCATGTTAATGATCGTAACAAGGAAGTTAATACCCCCGATTAATGTTCCTAAACCACTAACCTGTAAACCTAACACGTAATAATCTAGACCTGTTCCAGGTGATTCACTTGATAATGGTACATATGCAGTCCAACCTGCATCAGGTGCCCCACCAGTAAACCAACTAATATTTAATAGGATTCCCCCAAATAAGAACAACCAAAATCCTAATGAATTTAAAAACGGAAATGCTACGTCACGCGCCCCAATTTGTAGTGGGATGATGTAGTTCATTAATCCAAATAATAGCGGCATTGCTGCCAAGAAAATCATTGTCGTACCGTGCATCGTTAACAATTCGTTAAACGTTTGCGCCGGTAGGAAGGTAAACTCAGGAAACATGAGCTGAATACGCATTAATATCGCTTCTAAACCACCGAGAGCGAAGAAAAATGCACCTGCGACCAAATACATAATACCGATCTTTTTATGGTCAACAGTAGTCAGCCAGTCCCATAGAGTACTTTTAGACTGAGCCTTCGCATATGACACGTTGTTTTACCCCCTTAACTAACCAATTATTCTAGTACTTTTAGTGTTTTAAGATATGCAATAAGTGCTTCCATTTCTTCATCATTTAAATCGCCATATGGTAGATCCGCTACTGCTGGCATTGCATTACCAGGCTTTAATGGTCCTGGATCACGAATCCATGCTTCTAAGTTTACATCATCATCATCCCAAGGAAGATACCCTGCGATAACTGTACGCTCTCCGAAGTTTGTTAATGCTGGACCACCTTGAGGGTTTCCACCTTCTCCAGCTACTGCATGACATGCAATACAGCTCGCCTCAAAGATTTCACGACCTTCAACTGCAATTTCATTTCCAGTTTCCGTTACATCTTCAGGTCCTTCTACCATATTTGCTGCCCATGTTTCAAATGTATCTGGATCTACAGCAATTACTTTGAAGTCCATTAACCAGTGTGCAGGTCCACATAGCTCCGTACATTTCCCCATGTAAACACCCTCATTAGGTGCTTCAATCCACATTGGGTTCATAATACCAGGTACGTTATCTTGCTTACCTGCAAGAGCCGGCACCCAGAAGGAGTGAATTACATCGCTCGCTTCAAGTTCTAAAACTATCTTTGTATTCGTAGGAATATACATATCTTGACCAGCAACTACATCATAGTCAGGATACTCAAACTCCCACCAAAATTGATGTGCATGTACCCGAACCGTCATAGATTCCTCTGTCGGTTCTGTGTCTGCAAGTGTAAATGTTTCCATTACGTTCGGTACCGCTAAAATAAGTAATAAAACAATCGGAATTGTAGTCCAAATCACTTCTAACGCTTTGTTACCATGAACCTGTTTCGGCATATGTGTATCGTCTTCTTTATCACGGAACTTAATTAAAACGAACACATAGATGGCGAAAACAACAACGATAACAAAGATCATGATGTACAAGCTGAGACGAATGAGTGAAAACTGTGTTTCAGCTACAGGACCTTGCGGATCCAATGCTGATAAATTTTGTTTCCCACACCCTGCCAACAGCATGATGAAAGTGAATGGAAGCAGTCGCCATAAATACTTCATCTCGTCACAAACCCCTCTTTCTCTTTTCCAGAATTAAAACATGTGTACAAGGACCATAAGCACAAACATAACAGTTAAATAGTTTAATGAATATAAAAACATATGTTTTGCCCATTTTAAATCATCTTTGTACTTATAGGCTGCTAGCCCAATGGCTAACCACCCTACCCCAAGTAAAGCTGCTACAACCGTATAAACTGTTCCAAAATGCGCAACTGTCAGTGACACTGGAATTAATGCTGCTACATACCAAACAATTTGCCTTTTCGTTACTTTAAAGCCAGCTACAACTGGAAGCATTGGTATACCAGCTCTTTTATACTCATCCACCCTTTTCATTGCTAATGCTAAAAAGTGTGGTGGTTGCCAAATAAACATAATCAGGAATAAAGACCATGCGATGGAATGTAATCCTGGATCAATTGCTGCCCAACCAATTAATGGAGGTACGGCACCAGAGAAACTTCCAACGATCGTATTTAATGTTGTTGTACGTTTCGTCCACATAGAATATAAGACAACATAAACGAACAATCCTGCTAGACCAATCACTGCTGCTGTTAACGTCGTCATAGCTAAAAATATAGTACCAATTGCTGATAAGCTAAGACCATAAGTTAATACTTGTTTCCCTGTTAATTCTCCACTAACAGAAGGTCGTTCTTTCGTACGTTCCATTAAATGATCGATATCACGATCAATATAATTATTTAATGCACATGCTCCTGCCATAACGAGAGCGGAACCTAATAATGCTAATAAAGCATTTAGAGGATCGCTAGATAGTGATGTGCCTGTATAATAAGCTGCAAGAAATAGTCCAGTAAATGTTGTAATTAAATTTGATATTACAATTCCCGTTTTAGAAATAGCAATATACGTTTTCCACGTAACTTTGTTCATCACTTCATTCACTTCTTCTTTTTCAAGTGCCCCCGCAGAAGTTAATGTACTAGTTTTATTCACTTGATAATTCACCCCCCAATAAATATGAATTACTTTCCTTAATCAAATCATGAATCGAAGCATAAGTCTAATAATCTGCCCACAAAATAGTGCATGTTTAAACGATAATCAATAACTAGTTTCATCGTTTATTTAAAGCAAGTATCATTTTCTATAAAATGAAATTATTTATATAACGAGATAATAAAATTAGACTTACAGAATGACATTATAATTTAATTAAAGATAATTTACATTACAATTTTGTAAGATTACAATAAGTACCACATCACCTAATATTCATTTTACCATAATCACTATACTAATATTAATAATCTTTTCGATAAAAATAAAGTACTATATTTTATTTTTTCTTAAATACTACTAATTTGTAAAAAAGTGAAATGGAACATCTTACAAATTTTAACTGTTTCTGATAAATAATCTGATAAATTGACTTTTTTTTAGCCCCTGACTTAAAATAGAGATGAAGATTACTCCGTAATTATTTTAAACTAATTAATTAAATTATTATTCCAAAAAACTTTTCATACTTTTTACTATAGAAAGTCGGTGAAGTGTTGAATAACTTATCATTAAAATTATTTGGCATTATATGTACATTAGGTATGGTAATCGTGCTAGTTCAAGGGGTTCTTGTAACACAAACTGGCTCTGGCGATGCATGTGGACCAGAGTGGCCACTTTGTCTCGGACAAGTCTTCCCTGAATCCCCTACAGTTCAGACTATGATTGAATACACACATCGAGTAGTATCTGGACTATTAGGAATTATGGTAATCATACTTGCTATTTGGAGTTGGAAAAAACTAAGTCACATTAAAGAAACTAAATTTTTCTCCTTCATGGCAGTTTTATTTATTGTTTTTCAAGGTTTATTAGGAGCTGCAGCTGTTGTTTGGGGGCAATCAAATGCGGTAATGGCTTTACATTTCGGGTTTTCCCTAATATCTTTTGCTAGTGTATTGTTGTTGACTGTACTTGCTTTTGAAAATGATATGCCGAAGCATTATGTTGAACCAAAAATCTCAAATCGCATGAAAAACTATATATATTTTGTATTAACATATTTATATATTGCGGTTTATACTGGTGCTTATGTGAAACATACGGGGTCAAGTGGTGCATGTACTGGATGGCCATTATGTAATGGACAGTTAATTCCTCCGCTAGAAGGAGCTGTTGGAATACAATTTGGTCACCGTGTGGCTGCTGCGATATTATTTGTATTCATCCTTATTATGTTTATCCAACTTCATCGTGGATATAGAGATCAAAAGCCACTATATTACAGCGGATTATTTAGTTTCCTATCCGTCATTATTCAAGTTATTAGTGGAGCTGTTGTTGTTTTAGGTGGACATACTTTAGAATCAACTATTTTCCATGCCATTTTTATCAGTATCCTTTTTGGGATCGTAAGTTATACATCCTTACTAGCATATCGATCAGCACCTAAATAAGAGGGATAGTTTTGAAAATCAGAACCTGGTTTCCGTTAGTGGAGCTAGGTTTTTTTATATTGTCTCGGCATCTATCATTAGACTCTAAGTTATTCATTATTTCAGATTAATTTTTGTCTAATATTGTTGTTTCTAGACACTTTACTCCTTCCTCGACTGCATTTTGTCTAGTAAGCGGTATCTTTCTAGATAATTCGACTCTGTCCAAATTGTCTTTTCTCCAATACCTACCGACCATACCCAAAATAAAAAGCCAACCAAAAAGGTTGGCTTTTATTCTGTATTATTACTCACCTAGGAATGAGCGTAGCATCCAATTATGTTTTTCAACAGATTGACGTACACCAATTAACATATCTGCAGTACCCTCGTCATCTAAGTCTCCGTCTAATGTTTCAATATCTGAACTTAACTCAGCAATTAACGTGTCAAAATCTTGTATTAACGTTTTTACCATATCCTCTGCAGCTCTTTCCCCTTGAGCTTCCTTAATTGTTGCAATTTCTAAGTACTCTTTCATTGTTGCAACTGGTTCCCCTTTTAACGTTAATAGACGCTCTGCTAGTTCGTCGATGTGTCCAGCAGCTTCGTTGTAAAGCTCTTCAAACTTTTCATGGAGCTTAAAGAAGTTTACTCCTTTCACGTACCAGTGATAGTTGTGTAGCTTCACGAATAGAACGTTCCAGTTTGCTACCTGTCTGTTTAAGATGTCTGCTGTTTTCTCGTGTGCCAAGATGATCAACTCCCAAAATATTATTGTATACTTTTTTAATTCCCCGAAAAAGTCCATTTTTAAACAACTTTTTCATGTTTCATTATATACAAAACTTGCCATGTATCCAAGTAATATAAGAAACGTACGAAAATAGTCATTTTTATAAAGATTAATAAGTAGAGGAGCTACTCTTAAAAAATACGTAAGTTTTGGTGGTCAAGCTTAACATGCGTATTTTCATCTGCATGGTTATAAATAGTAAACGGTAAACTCTTCTCAGGGGAAATACTTGTTCATTGTCATAAAAATCAAAGGCACTAATAAAGTGAAGTGTACTCTTAATTTAGCGCCTACTATATATATGATGCATCAATTGGACAAAAGCTACACCATAAATGACCCTCTTATAAAAGCCAATTTATTCAAACTCCACTAACAAATCCCCCGCTTGAATTGATTCTCCATTTGTTATGAATATCTGTTTTATTAGACCATCTTTATGAGCTTGAACAGTCGTTTCCATTTTCATGGACTCCGTAATAATGAGATGATCTCCTTTTTTCACTCTGTCACCTTTTGATACCAGTGTTTTCACAACAGTTCCTGGCATCGATGCACCAATATGATTCTCATTATTTTTCTCAGCTTTGGTTTTAACAGCAATAAGGGATTCGATGTTTTCATCTTTTACTACAACTTCTCTTGGTTGACCATTTAATTCGAAATAAATCACTCTTGTACCATCTTTTTGCGGTTCCCCTATGGACACGAGCTTCACGATTAGCGTTTTTCCTTTTTCAATTTCCACTTCAATTTCTTCACCTAGTCGTAAACCATAGAAGAATGTTAATGTATCTAAAACGGAAATATCACCATATTGTTCAATAAATGCTTCATTTTCCAAATACACTTTAGGATATAAAGCATATGAAACTATATCATGACTAGTTACTTGTCGATCTAATTTATTGTACAATTCTTCACGTAATGCTTCAATTTGTACAGGTTCTAATCTTTCCCCAGGACGATTGGTAATACATTCTTTTCCCTTTAAGATAACTTCCTGTAATCGTTTTGGAAAACCTTTGTAAGGCTGTCCCAGATACCCTTGAAACAGTTCAATCACGGAGTCAGGAAAATCTAATTGCTCTCCCTTTTCATACACAGCTTCTTCCGTCAAATCGTTTTGCACCATAAATAGAGCCATATCACCAACTACTTTGGAGGAAGGCGTAACCTTCACAATATCTCCGAACATTTCATTTACTTTACTATACATTGATTTCACTTCATCCCAACGATCCCCAAGCCCTACACCTTTTGCTTGCTGTTGTAGATTACTGTATTGACCGCCAGGCATTTCATGTGTGTAGACCTCTGAATGTGGAGCCATCATCCCACTTTCAAATTCTACATAATATTTTCGAGTATCTTCCCAATATGCACTTAACTGCTCCACTTTATCACTATCTAATTTGGGTTGTCGATTATGTCCACTTAACGCGTAATACAAGGAATTCATACTTGGTTGACTTGTAAGTCCTGCCATGGAACTAATAGCTGTATCCAATATATCAACTCCAGCATCAATAGCTCTAGCATACGTAAATATTCCGTTTCCACTAGTATCATGAGTGTGTAAATGAATTGGGATATCTACAGTTTCTTTTAATGCCGAAATGAGCTCATAGGCTGCTTGCGGTTTTAATAGCCCTGCCATGTCTTTAATGCCTAATATATGTGCTCCAGCTCCCTCTAATTCTTTCGCTAACTGTAAATAATAATTCAAGTTATACTTCGGTCTACCTGAATCAAGAATATCTCCTGTATAACACATACTTGCCTCAGCAATTTTGCCAGATTTTCGAACCGCTTCAATAGCAGGAACCATTCCTTTTACCCAGTTTAAGCTATCAAATATTCGAAAGACATCAATCCCAGCATTCGCTGATTCATCTACAAACTCATGAATTAAATTGTCAGGATAATTTTTATATCCTACTGCATTGGAAGCTCGTAATAACATTTGGAACAACAAATTCGGAGATTTTTCTCGAAGTTGAATCAACCTCTTCCACGGATCTTCGTGTAAAAATCTCATTGCTACATCAAATGTGGCGCCACCCCACATTTCTAACGAGAATAGATTCGATAAAATTCTTGAAGTAGGTTCCACTATTTGTATTAAATCTGTAGTCCTTACACGAGTAGCAAGTAGGGACTGGTGCGCATCACGAAAGGTTGTATCGGTTAACAAAACTTCCTTTTGCTCTTTCACCCATCTAGCTAACCCTTCAGGTCCGTGTTTATCTAATATTTGCTTCGTTCCATTAGGAATTGGCTCCATATCATTCACAATAGGAACTCTTCTTTTTTGGAAAACAGGCTTTTTCTTTATTCCCACTTCGGGATAACCATTAACAGTAACATTCCCGATATAAGAGAGCATTTTCGTTCCACGGTCTTTTCGTTTCGGAAACATAAATAACTCTGGTGTTGTATCAATAAACGAAGTATCATATTCACCACTTAGAAACTTTCTATGCTGAACAACATTCTCTAAAAAGGAAATATTTGTTTTTATTCCACGAATACGGAATTCACGTAAATTACGGACCATTTTTTTGGCAGCGTTCTCAAATGAAAGTGCAAACGTAGATACTTTTACTAATAAAGAATCATAATGAGGAGAGATGATAGAACCCTGAAAGCCGTTTCCAGCATCTAACCGTACACCAAATCCCCCTCCACTTCGATAAGCCATGATTTTTCCTGTATCAGGCATAAAATTATTTTCAGGATCTTCTGTTGTTACCCTCGATTGAATAGCATATCCCATCATTTTTATATCCGGTTGCTTAGGAATCCCAACTGTTGGACTATGTAAGTTCATTCCATCTGCTATAAATATTTGTGATTGGACGATATCAATTCCCGTAATAAGTTCCGTAATAGTATGTTCAACCTGGATTCTAGGATTTACTTCAATAAAATAATAGTCTTCTTCTGAAGTTACAAGAAATTCTACTGTTCCTGCATTTACATAGTTAATGCTCTTCATTAATTGGAGCGCAGCATTATTTATTTTTTCTCTAGCTTCTTCAGATAGAGATACACTCGGGGCAACTTCTACTACCTTCTGATGACGTCGCTGAACAGAGCAATCACGTTCATAAAGATGAACTATATTTCCGTGATGATCTCCTAATATTTGAACTTCTATGTGCTTTGGATTTTCTACAAATTTTTCTACATACACCACATCATCACCAAAAGCAGATTGTGCTTCAGACTTTGCGCGTTCAAATGATTCTTTTAATTCATCTTGAGAGCGTACAATCCTCATACCTCTCCCGCCACCTCCTAGGGCAGCTTTAATGATAAGAGGAAATCCATGTTGAGAGGAAAACTTTTCCACTTCTTCTATATTAGTAACTGGTCCATCACTTCCAGGGATGACAGGTATATTAGCTTGAATAGCTGTTTTTCTAGCTTGTACCTTGTCACCAAACATTCTTAGATGCTCAGTTGTGGGGCCGATAAAGATAATTCCTTCCTCTTCACATCTCCTTGCAAAGTGAATATTCTCGGATAACAAGCCGTATCCTGGATGAATAGCATCAACTTTATTTCTTTTCGCAATCTTGATGATTCCTTCAATATCTAAATAAGCATCAATCGGTTTTTTTCCTTCTCCTACTAAGTAAGCTTCATCTGCTTTGTAACGATGGTATGCACCAGTGTCCTCTTTAGAGTATATTGCAACTGTTCTAATTTCTAATTCTGTACAAGCACGAAAGACACGAATTGCAATTTCCCCTCTGTTTGCAACTAATACTTTCCTTATTTTTTCTAATCGCCTCATTCACTTCTTCCTCCTACCTGGACGTTGTTTTAGATTTTTATATCTATATGTATCTTTCATGCTGTCTCTACATTCCATTTATATTTTCATCATATCATGTGAACATGGGGAATTCACTCAAAAACAAAACCAAATAAAAAAACCAAACGGTTACACGTCTGGTTAGGTAGAATTTCCATTTATTTTTTTCTTAATGTTGCCTCATGGAGTGTTGATAGCTGTCTTTCTAATTGTCCTAATAGCTCTTTCCCGTCTTCTTCTTGGATTAATTTTAGACGGATAGCAAAATCTATTTCTCGTGATAAACCGAACATTTGTGTATCTAAAACTTCTTCATATAGAGGACACTGTGGCATTGTTAAATTAGTCATCTGTACTTCAATAAGTTTTAGTATTTTTTGAGCATCTTCTTGTAGAAGGGCATACGCTTTTTCGCTCTGTCCGGATAGGGTTTCTATTGACAACGGAATCCCTCCTCCTCACTAATTAAAAAACTCTTTATTTATTTATATTAGCTTCTATACTAAAAAAAAGCAATATAAACTAGAAGATACTCAAATCATAATGTGCTGAAAGAGACTCTAATAACTTCATGCCTGCAATACTATTTCCTTTATCATCAAGTGCTGGACCATATATGCCAATACCTACACCGTGCGGGATAGAAGCCATTATCCCTCCCGACACTCCACTTTTCGCTGGAATTCCTACGCGTATAGCAAATTCCCCTGATGCGTTGTACATTCCACAAGTAATCATAAAGGTTTTTAAAATTCTCGCAATATCATGTGGAATAATTTGCTGCTTCGTTTCTGTATCTTGACCTTCGTTTGCAATAATATATCCCATTTTTGCTAAATCCTCGCAGTTCATTTCAATAGCACACTGCTTCGTATATAAATCTAACAACTCTTCTACATTATCATGAATCACTCCATGCTGTTTCATAAAATAACATAGAGAACGATTTAAATCAGCAGTTTCAAATTCTGATTTTGCAACATTCTCGTTAAAATTTATAGTTTTTCTCCCTGTCAAATCATGAACAAATTGTAATAACCGATCTAGTTTGTCTCTTGCTGTTCTCCCACTGATCATTGACGTTACAGCTAGAGCACCAGCATTAATCATAGGATTCAACGGCTTAGACGGTGTATGAGTTTCTAACTTTATAATTGAATTAAACGGATCTCCCGTTGGCTCCATCCCAACTCGCGAAAAAACATATTCCTCCCCATGATCCATCAAGACCAATGCAAGGGTAATTACCTTAGAAATGCTTTGTAAAGTAAATGTTTCTTCTATGTTCCCTGCTTTCATGCATGATTTCCCCCCGCCATAGACTGCTACTGATAATGTATCGTTATTTGCAAGCTGTAAAGCAGGAATGTAATCTGCTACTTTCCCAAATTGTGTATAGTTTTTTGCAGCTTCAATCATCTCATTCAAAGTACCTTGATCATTACAAATCATTGTTGACACCTCTTCTTCTGATGTTCTAACAGTGACAAACCTACTCTTTCCATCTATACTAAACAAAGAAAGGGGCTGTTTGTTGTTGACTACTACTATTTTTACTATTTCAGGAAACGTAAAACATAACATTACAATTGATCCAGGTGTATGGATATTTGACGATCGTAAAGTAGATCTTGATACTTATTTTTCCCAGGAAATCATAGACCATCAGGAACTAGAACTAAAAAATTTAGCATTAGCATGGAACAAACATCGAAAAGAAGGTGCAAATGCACTCTCAAACGGAAATGATATTAAAATGAGCAAAAAAGAGTTAACTTCAAAATCCTTTGGTGTTCCTCTCGCTCCATTCTTGAATAACGCTTCTCCTAATGAAAATGTCCATGCTATCGTATTTAAACGAAATAGCGAAGATGACTTCGTATGCTCCATGGAAGAAGCAAAAACGGCTATCCTTGGTTTCTCGAAAGATGGACAACCACTTCGGGAAGACGGACCTGTTCAGTTTTATTACGGCGATGGCAGAAACCAAGACAACCCAGTGACGAATATCATTAGCATTATTGTAAAATAGGGAAATTATACAAATTTGACAAGACCATCTGTTAGGAAACAGATGGTCTTGTCTTGTTTTTTCCTTATTCATTATAAGAGATCAGCAGCTACCTGAGCTAATGATGATCTCTCCCCTTTCTCTAACTTCATGTGTCCTGATTCTGTCAGGTGCTTCATTCGTTCCGTAACGTATGTTAATCCATTAGTATATTCATCCAAATAAGGATGATCAATCTGTTTCGGATCCCCCATTAATACGATTTTACTACCTTCTCCAACACGAGTTAATATAGTTTTCACTTCATGTTTCGTTAAATTTTGAGCTTCATCAATGATAATGAATTGATCAGGAATACTTCTTCCACGTATATACGTTAATGCCTCTACTTGAATAGAACCCATCCCTGCAAGTATTTGTTCTAATTCCCCTGGTTTTTTTGTATTAAATAAGAATTCTAAATTATCAAAGATAGGCTGCATCCAAGGTCTTAATTTCTCTTCTTTTTCTCCTGGTAGAAATCCAATGTCTTTTCCTACTGGAACAACAGGACGGGCTACGAGAAGTTTCTTATACTTCTGCATATCTTCTGTTTGATATAACCCTGCTGCAAGCGACAATAAAGTTTTCCCTGTACCAGCTTTTCCTGCTAGAGTAACTAGTGGAATATCGTCTCTTGTTAATAGCTCCATTGCCATCCGTTGCTGAACATTCCGTGGTCGAATCCCCCACATTGTATCTTCATGTGAAAGAAATAGCTTAACCTTCGTACAATCACTATTAACCACACCTAATGCAGATCGAGAGCTATTCACTTCATCTTTAATAATAAAAAAGTGATTTGGATATACCAACTTTACATTCAAATCAGCTAAAGAAAGCTGCTTATTTTCATACAAATCTTCCACCATTTTTGATGGCACATACAGTTCCTGATAGCCTGCATACATTCTGTCATACTGAACTACTCGATCACTCAAAAAATCCTCTGAATGTATACCTAAGGCGTCTGCTTTTACCCGTAGTAACGCATCTTTACTTACTAACGTTACACCTATTCCAGACTCGTTCTCCTCTTCCTCTACACTCATGTTAAGAGCAACTGCTAATATTCGATTGTCATTCGTACTTTCAAAAAAATAATCTTTCATTTTAGAAAAGGAACGGTGGTTCAATTCAACTCGAAAGCTACCTCCATTTGGCAGTGGTACACCTAAATGGAGTTTTCCTTTTTCTCGTAGGTCATCAATTAATCGTGCAACATATCTAGCATTTCTTCCTATTTCATCCATATTTCTTTTTTTTGAGTCTACTTCCTCCAGTACAACCGCTGGTATTACCACTTCGTTTTGCTCAAAAGAATAAATCGCCAACGGATCTTGTAGTAGGACGTTCGTATCTAAAATATATCTTTTTGTACTCAATCTCTCGCCTCCTACAACCTAGTAATAGTAAAAAATCCTGCATTTACTATAATGTATGTTCTTAAGAATAAAGATAGACTTTTAAACGAACAATACATTACAACAACATCAAAAAGTGAGGGATAAATATGATTAAAAAGTGGTTAATCGTAGCATCTGCACTATTATTTACGACTGCCTGTCAACCTCAAGATGATGTTTCCGATCCATCTGCTGTTGAAGGGCAAGGAGGACAATATTCTGCATATAATGAACCAACTGCAACAGAGGTTGCAAATCATTTAGCTCAACTAAGTATCAGAGTTCCAGAAGTAAACAATGCGACAGCAATTGTCATTGGTCCTTACGCCCTTGTTGGAATCAATGTAAGTGGCGAAATAGATCAATCTGAGGTTGGCTCTATTAAATATCAAGTTGCTGAAGCATTAGCAAGTGATCCATATGGGGCATCTGCAGCAGTTACAGCTGATCCAGATGTAATTGACAGAATAAAGGAAATGAGAGTAGAAATGGGGCAAGGCAGACCAATTGCAGCTATTATGAATGAATTAGCAGCAATCATAGGTAGAGTAATACCGGTAGTGCCAGGTCGTGAGCACCGCCAAAGCGAAAGTGAAGACCCAACAAATGTAAATGACGATAAGATAGACGGACAACAGCAAGGTGAATTGAAAGAAATACAAGATGAACAAAGTAAAGGTCGCATGAGTGAAAAAAAGAAGGATAGAAACGAACATCCAAATGGACAAGAATAGAACAATGATTCATTAATATAAAACAAGCCACTCTCGTTGAGTGGCTTGTTTTCCTAGTCATTTTGCTTATGCTTTTTTCATTGCATCCATTACTTGTTTGTCAAGCTTTGCTGCAGCATCTTTATCGTACGTTTTTTCGTATTTTGGCTCAGTTGTAATTCGTGCTCCATAAAACATTACATCTCGAACTTCTGCAACATCTATTTCTAATAGCGCTAATTTTAATGGAACATCGTCAAGTTTCTCTGACAATACAGAAGTCTTCCCTGTTATGCCATATGTAGAGCCTGCCCCAATCAATGTAAGTGTTACTAATGGCTCTTTTTTAATATTCTCAACGATACGGGAACGATTATCAACAGAGAAGCGAATTTTTGACTCATCCATTGCATAAACCCAGGAGATTGCATTTACGTTAGGTCCACCTGTTTCATGATCCACAGTCGCAATCGTAACATAATGTTCTTTTCTTAATAATGGCAATAATTCTTCCGTTAATTTTGTTTCAACTTGATTAGCCATACAAAAATACCTCCTTTATTTGATTCAATATTACTATACCTATATTTTCCTTAAGATGAAACTATTCAAACTTATATCGCAAAAAATATAGTACTCCGTTATTGTGACCTATTTATTTCTTCTTCATGAACGAAACATTTGAAAAAGGAAGGAAATGAAAATGAATAAAAAAGAAGAACTAGATATTCAGGAAATTGAACGTTTAGTCCATGAGCTTCAAAAGTACACAAGAAGCCTTGAAAAAGCAGATAAATTAGAGCATCAATTAGAAAGAATTTCGCGTGCCTTAGAACGCGCAAAAATTACTGATGTGTTATTAAATTACACACACCCACGAAGAGTATTTTTCATAAATATATTAGTTGGAGTCGGGAGAGGTCTTGGTTTGACTATAGGAACGGTGATTGTCATCTCTTTATTAGGTCTTATATTAAAACAGTTTGTAGATGTTCCTTTAGTCGGAGAGTGGATCAACAATTTATTACAGTATATAAATATTGATAATCACCAATTTTAATATGGCTACTATATCATCCTTTTCCATGCTATAATACATGTTAAGTATGACAAGCTTTGGATAATGAGGTGTACTATGAGAGTAAAATGTGTATTATGTGATACAATTGAAAATATAAATGATCATTCACCATTAGCAAAAAAGCTTCGTAATCGCCCTATCCACACATATATGTGTGACACTTGTAGTGCTAGAATAGAAAAGCGAACTCATGAACGGAAAGATACTGGTAATTTTCGTGAACATTCTAGTCAAGAGAAACAGGATGAGTATATTGTATAATAGCAGATAATAAAAAACACATGGACTTCGTGATGAAGATATGTGTTTTTTTACATGTTATTAACTTTTTTAGTAATTCTACCCTAAAAATAGAGGTGTTCTCATCTAATTGTTTAACTTACCTAGTAATGCTAACTTTGTTGATAAGTATTCCATTCGCTACTACCCACCCCCTATTCTGTGGGGAGTTGCCGAACCTCCTCAACATTCCGCCTAAGTACTTGCCCCCGGTTGTGGGCACAGTGTCAGGTTTGTAGTTCAATTCACCATTTACACTTTAATAAAGTCTGTTTATTTTTGGAGAAGTATTTCTTATTCCTCTGGCGTTGCTTCTTCTTGTTTATGTTTTCTTAATTGTAGCTTGTACACTCCTAGTACAAGTCCAGCTACAAAAAGCGATTCAATTATTGGTAATGTTAAGGCTAAAAATGTAATTACTATATTACCGATAAACATAACAACATATACAACAATCGTTTTTAAAATAGGTAGCTTACGTGCAAAACCAAGATTAAATACAATAATAGATAGAGCATTTACGATTAAATAAAGAATAGGAAATACAAAGAAAAAATTCTCTGGATCAGTTGCACCGAGCCAGGTTGCAATGGGGGACATATTAGGTGATACGGTATTAGTAACCGCTGCTATTAACATAATTTCACTCCTAAATAATACAAAATAATAAAATCACTAATTTCCACCACTCATTATATCATAAAAAAGAGAAAGGTTTTAAAGAACGATTACTTCCCTAACATCAATTTTTCCGCTAAACTAGTATCAAGGAAATTCTATCTTTGGAGGTTTTAGTATGGATTCATTTAACTGGCGTTTTTTTACACTAGCACTACTTGGAATTATCGGCTTAATGGGCATTGGCGTCGGCATTGCCGAGGGGAGTGCCCTCATTGCTGTAGGTTCATTTGTTTTTTCCATTGTATTTATTGCGTGGGGGTTCATGCTAAAACGAAAATATAGACAAACTGAACAACAAGGATAATTAAAAAGTGCAATGTGTCTTCCTATGGGAGAAAAACAACGATCTTACTGATAAAAGCGGTTTTTGCTTTTCTTTTACAAGTGGCTCGACACCATATGATGGAGCTCGAAGCTAGACATTATACTTTCATTCAAAAAAAGAGAGCGGCTGAAGTCAATTTAGACTGCCACTCTCTTTTTTAGTTATTTTGAACTCGTTTCAAAACATCTCTATGAATCGATGGATTTGCTGCTATAAAAGTATCCTTTTTTAAATAAGTCTGTTCACCCCCATCATAATTAGAGGAAACTCCACCTACTTCAGCTAATATTACACTTCCGCCAGCAATATCCCAAGGTGCTAAATTATTGCAAATATAACCGTCTAGTTTTCCTGCTGCTACATAAGCAATTTCTATTGCTGCTGATCCGTAGCAGCGTACAGCTCGTGATTCCGTTATTAGTTTTTCAAATCCTCGATTTTTTAATATCCACCTTGGATTAAAACTTAAAATAGATTCTTCAAATGATACTTCAGAAAGCTTGTTTAACTTCTTCTCATTTAAATAAGCTCCTTTTCCTACCTGGGCCGTAAATAGCTCGCCATTCATTACATCATAGACAATTCCAATCATTCCTACCCCTTCATGGAAAATACCTAAAGAGATCGCAAAAAAACTTTCTTGATGAACAAAGTTGATCGTACCGTCGATCGGATCTAAAATCCAAACTACTCCTGTTAAGTCATGAATAGATTCGTGAGAACCTTCTTCACCCATTAGGCGATGTTCAGGGTAACCTTCTCCTATTTTTTGTTGAAAAAACTGTTCAACACTTTTATCAACGTCGGTAACTAAATCATTTTGATTTGCTTTCGTATCAATAGAGTAAGATTCCTTCATCTTTTCTTTTATGTATTCTCCAGCTTCACGAGTCCATCGTAAAGCATCATCATATAGTTGATCCCAATTAATATCAGTCACAAGCAACACCCTCTCTATTATGTATCACTTTTATATCATACCCCGTCTCATTATAGCAAATGATTCTTCGTGCAAAAAAAATGAACCAATTAAGGTTCATATAAAAAGCTTATTACGCTTTGTATGAAATCCATTCTCTTCGAAGTTTTTCTAGTTTTCTTTTACTGAATTCAATTTGCTTTTTATCTTTGGATTGTAGGGCATCATATAGTGTAAGAAGTTCATAGTCAATCTCCATTTTTAATACAGGCATTCGTTTATCCCCTTCAATACGTTTCAATGTTTGAATGACCCTCTCCATGATAACACCCCTTTACGAAGTTTTTTAATTTCAGATAAAAAAATTCTACTCTTTTATCATTAACAAACGTTTTTTATGGGCCTTGTCTCTATAGTTCTGAAGATTTACTATAGCTTATGTTAGTAATGACAAAATGGGAACTCCTTATTCTAATGTTTCTTTATCTTTTCCACTACTACCTTCGTAGTAAACCAGTTTTATAATATCTATTATTTTGTTCTTATTTATCTGTATGATAAACTTCAAGAAAGGAGTGATTTTTGATGAATTTTGACGGATTTCAGAAAGAAGATTTTGAAGTTTTTTATTTGGAGGGCCTTGATGAGCGGATGGCTGCTATTCAAGAAAAAATCCAACCTAAATTTAAAGAGATTGGCGAATCTGTAGCAGAAGACCTTTCCTCTTATGTTAATAATGAAATGTTTTTACATATTGCAAAGCACGCGCGAAGAAGTGTCAATCCACCGAAAGACACTTGGATGGCTCTTTGTCATAATAAAAGAGGCTATAAAAAGCACCCTCATTTTCAAGTTGGTTTGTTCGATGACCATGTCTTTATTTGGCTTGCTTATATTTATGAGTTACCAAATAAAACGGATATAGCACAGCGGTTTTTAGATGATATGGATTCAATAAGGTCTAATGTTCCTAGTGATTATGTAATTTCTTTAGATCATATGAAAAAAGATGCAGAGTCATTAGAATCAATTGATTTACACCATTCTTTACAACGATTCCGGGATGTGAAAAAGGCTGAATTCCTTATTGGACGTCACGTAAAAGCAAATGATCCTATTCTTGAAGATGGAGAAAAACTCATAGAATTTATTAAACAAACGTTTAAAACTTTATCTCCACTATATAAAATTTCGATGCGATAGAAAGAACGTAGCTGAGTATAATTTTAGTCAGCTACGTTTTTTTACTCTAAACCTGTTACATTTTTATGACTTCAGCATCTGTTTCTCTTGCTTTCTTCATTACGAGATATGGGGATTGATTTGTTTGTTCTTCATATTCCTTAAAATCTCTTTTTTCATCTGCTTTACCGGGTACAACCTCTTTAAAACGTCGATATAAAGTAATCAAAAGGTTTCGATCTACACCCTTTTTGTAAGCTTGATCAATTACCTCATAGAAATTCACAACATCTACTATTTCATCTTTCGACCAATCGATTGAAATAGGTATAGATACGTTATCACTCATATTAATCACCTCATAAAAAATTCTTCTTGTACAATAAGAGCGTAATTTGGTATACTCTTCATGTTTTATAAGAAGGATATCAAATATATGCTACAGATGAAACTATTATGTATCTTTATTATTCCCACGAGGTGATATGATTGATAAATAAAAAACAACAAACAACTCCATTATTTGATGGATTGTTAGCACACGTAAAGCAAAAACCTGTCCAATTCCACATTCCTGGCCACAAAGGTGGCAAAGGTATGGACCCAGAATTCAGAGAATATATTGGTGACAATGCTTTGTCACTAGATTTAATTAATATTGAACCACTAGATGATTTGCATCATCCTAGCGGAATGATACAAGAAGCCCAACATTTAGCGGCAGAGGCATTCGGTGCTGATTACACGTTTTTCTCCGTACAAGGCACAAGTGGAGCGATTATGACAATGATCATGAGTGTGTGTGGACCCGGTGAAAAAATAATAGTACCAAGAAATGTTCATAAGTCCATCATGTCTGCTATCGTTTTCTCAGGAGCAACCCCTATTTTTATTCATCCAGAAATAGACGAAAAGCTTGGGATATCACACGGGATTACTACAGAAGCAGTGGAAAAAGCTATTCAAACACACCCTGATGCTAAAGGTCTACTAGTAATTAACCCTACCTATTTTGGGGTAGCAGCAAATTTAAAACAAATCGTAAAAATTGCTCATTCTCATGACATCCCAGTACTTGTAGATGAAGCTCATGGGGTTCACATCCATTTTCATGATGAATTACCTATTTCTGCAATGCAGGCTGGAGCGGATATGGCAGCAACAAGTGTACACAAGCTTGGTGGATCGTTAACACAAAGTTCTGTGCTAAATGTACAAGGAAATTTAGTCTCACCAAATCGGATTCAAAGTATCATAAGTATGTTAACAACAACTTCTACATCCTATTTGCTATTAGCATCGTTAGACACAGCTAGAAGAAACTTAATGATGAAAGGGAAAGAGCAGCTAACAAACACTATTCGTATAGCTGAATCTACAAGAGAAAAACTAAATCAAATCCCTGGAATTTATTGCCCAGGAAAAGAATTGTTAAATGACCATGCAATCTTTGATATAGATCCTACTAAACTTATAATTTCTATTAAAAACCTTGGAATTACTGGTCATGACGTTGAACTCTGGTTACGAGACAAGTACCGTATTGAAGTGGAACTATCTGACTTGTACAACATTCTATGTATTATCACGTTAGGTGATTCGGAAGAGAAAGTAAACATTTTAATTGAGGCTTTAAAAGAACTTTCTAAAGAACGATTCCAAGACAAAACAGATGGACAAGAAGAGAAAGTGAATGTTTATGTTCCTAATATTCCAATGCTAGCTCTATCTCCGCGAGACGCATTTTATGCAGAAACAGAGGCGATACCATTAGAAGATTCAGCTGGAAGAATTAGTGCTGAATTCGTTATGGTTTATCCCCCTGGAATACCTATATTAATTCCAGGTGAAGTTATTGATGAGGAAAATTTACATTATATTGCAAAGAACATAGAAGTTGGTCTTCCAGTTCAAGGACCACAAGACCACTCATTACAATCAATTAGAGTAATTCAGGAACGAAAGGCGATATTTTAATATATATTCATTAATTTTATTAAAACTAAAATTTTTTTGGATTTGCCCAACACTAATCGGTTAGGCAAATCCTTTTCTAATGTCTACACTGAAAAGACAAGAGTTAGTGGTAGTAAAACTTATCTAGTATTACTATGTTGATTGTTGTACATCCGCTACTGTCCACTCCCTTTTTACTCAAGGGCACAAGTGCGGACATTCGTTCATACTTACACGGTATCTACTATGCTGTGGTTAGCTGTCGAGCTACTTTCGAGTGCAAGCACTCTTCGGTATCTCGCCTCTGCTCTGATTCCCACTGGAGTTCGAGAGCATCCCCTCATACCCTCGCAAGTTTTATTGCACTGATCTTCTTCACAACGTATTTTCATCCGTCATGGCGCAAATTTTCACTTGCATGGATGTCTACCTGATAATATTTCTTTAATAGAGCCAATTCTTAAAGTATAAAAAAAAGAGCTCCCTAATAAAGGAGCCCACTACAAACTAGATCATCAATCTACTGTGTCTTCTGAATAGTGATTCCCACAACTCTCGCAGCATTTTCCATACAAAACGGATACTTTTTCACTCTCATAGTAATCAATGACTTGCTCACAGCTTTGGCATACGATACTACCCAAGTAAGACACTCCCTTTCAGTATTGTAAACGCTTAAATATCCTGTAACTACATTTTAGTATGTCACATTTAAATAGTCAAGGGTTAATTGTGTAACATTAATATTTAATTTCTCTTATTTAACAATACTATATTGTACAGTTTGTACACACTACGTCTCTCAATGATTATTATCTTACGTGTAATCCACAGGGGTTATATTATATTTTCTAGCTACACAATAAAAAGAAGCACATTTTCGCAATGTGCTCCTAATTTACGTATTTCATTAGTCATGATATTGTGGTTCCACTGACATAAAGGGAAGTTGAACCTTAAAGAACTCAGATAATGTTTTGGCTTCTTCCTTCTCTTTCAGTTTTAACATTCTCTGAAGATAATCATAATCTTCAGCATCTTCAGCGCACATCAAGAAGGAACGACCTGTCTGCATACAAGTTATGAGTGGCTTACCAAAAAACATGTTCGTATACATCATACTAAAATCATACCGAGTTGAATCTGTAGTCAAACCAATAAATCTAACGTTCACACGCTCCGTCTCGTCATAAAGCCTCTCATAAGTTTCCATTACAAATCCCTCCTTTAGATTAATCTGAATATTCTCAATTATAAATCAAATGATAAAATAATGCAAACAATAGCCCAGACATTGTGAAAAGAGTAACAAACTATTAGTATTTAGTTTAAAGGAAATACGAAATAAAATATAGTCCTTTTTGCCAATAAATATGAAAGTTCAATATATTGTCAAAAACTAAATTTTATAAGTAACAGGATTTGTAATGTAACGTTTACAACATTTTTTTGATTTCGAAGAAAAGGATCATTGGGGTGGAGGTAGAAGTACAACACCCCGGGGATATTTGAAAAGTGTAAATGTCATTTAAAATGAATTGTCATTTTTGTTACAATAAGATGCCCGCTTTACTTCAATAAACCTTGTCAATTCATCAACAAAATCAATGTCTTGTTGTGTAAAATTATATTGATTGTCATATGCACAGATAGATATTATGTACTCTAATGTGCCTATATAGTGTACAGGAGCAAAGATAACTTGATTTTTATTCTTTTTCAATAAGACAGAATACCTCATCTCACATAATGAAATAAAACCTAGCCAATCCTCAGCTTCTTTTCTTCTCTTACCTAATACATAATTTCGTTTAAACTCGGAATTCAATGGACTGTATACTGTAATAACAAAATTATCATCTAATTTCTGATAAATGGTATAAAGTACTTTAAGAAAAAAATCCTCTTTATTTTTTGCGTGATCATATACCATTCCAACCTCTAATCTTAATTGGTCTAAAAAATCTGATTTCTTCAACAAACGTCACCACCTATATTTTCCGCATTCATAAGAAGGGATGGTGGAATTATCATAGCACATATTTTTTATTTTTTTTGTCGGCATTTGTCTAGCACATAAATTAAATTAATTAAATATAACACTTACTTATCTGGATAAGTCTACCCTTGATAATACGTGTTATCAAGTGGAGTTAAACTATCAAGTATTAACAACTTTCTTGGTTTGTATTCAATTCGCTCCACCTGCTCGCGTTCCTTTCGGCAGCTGGCGAGCCGTCCACTAGAGTCTCGTTGGCTTACACTCATCGCATACAAAATGGCTAGTTCTAAATTACTTCTCAGCGTACTTTCATTCTCCATGGTGTAAATAAACGCGCTCAAGAAAAAGAGGAACAGGTTTTCTTCAGAGGTGCAAACAAGCCATTCACAAGCAAAAACACATGCGATTTTTCTGCTGAAATCACATGTGTTTTTTTGTTGTTATATCAGTATTTTACAGTTAAATATATATATGAAATCACAAAATATTTCACCACACGCCTATTCACATAGATGGAAATATGATTTTCCCTCATTGGTCCAAGTGGGTCCGCTCTTTTATGGATGAGTGGGGCCATGAACCAGAATAAGGAATGATTTGAACAAACGGGTATTTGTTAGTTAAAGATGCAAATATAATCAAAGAACTTAGAGAACTGAGCACCTCTAAGTCCTTTTTGTTGTGATTTATTCTGTGAAATATATTGTGAAACTTACCTGAAGCTAGACAACTTTCTAATTCCAAAAATGTTATACTTATCTTTTAAAAAAAGAGAAGGGTGTTCTCCTTCTCTTTAGTCCCAAATAGTTCTTAAAATTTGTTGAACTTCTGTTGGTGAGTATGGCTTCCAGAACAACTGACCGTATATTAATAAATCTTGGTGAAGATGTAAACCAAGGTCAGGTTGATTATCTACCGAGTAACTGGTTCCTGTATTTCCAACATATCCAATAATTGTTGAAGCGTCCACTTCTTGACCAATCTCTAAATTGTCTGGAATTTCGTGTAGGTGTGCAAAACGATTCATTACACCATTTTCATATTGAACCCAAACTTGTTTCCCTCTTAGTCTATCTAATATATATTCGGGAGTTAATCCCATGGATGCAGATAATTGTAAATCAAGGTTTCTCACTTCTGCAGATTCATATTCAGCAAAATTATGGTCTACTCTAACAACAACACCTGGGCCCATTGCGTAAATAGGGGTTTCTGTTGTAATTTCAACATCTGTACCATAAGTGTACCAATCGATCCCTTCATGTGTTCCATTACGATATGGACGTGGTGCTCCAGGTAGATGACTCTCTACCGTACTTACCTCAGCACTTTCTATTGGTCTCTCTAGAAAAGAAAGATAGTCAATCATATCCTCTACGCTCATTGCATACAAGTCAAAATGTTCTTCCCCTCGAGGACTCCATGCCTGGACTACTTCTTCTTCCCAAAGGAACGTCATTGTGTTTTCTTCCTCTATAAGAGTTCCTTCCGTTTCTAAACCTTGAGTTAAGAATCCCACCGTAACATATGGGATAACTTCTTCTTCCTCCTCTTGAATAATGAAAGCCACTTCATCAGTCGGTAGGTACTCTCCATCCACTTCGAGTACAGGAACTTCATATACAAGGTAAAACTCTCTACCCGAAACTTCCATCACTAGCGTACGATTTACCTCATCAAATTCATAAGTACCTTCCACAGTATTCATTAATTGAGCTACATTGACAACAAGTTCGTCATCTATGTGAACCACATCTACGGAAACCTCGTTAACAATTTCCTCTAATGCTTCTCTTTCTGAATCCTGTTTAGCAGAATGATCCTCTCCTGCACTTTCGTTTGTAGTGTTATTTGGATCTTCGTTGTTTTCAACAATTGTACATCCTACTATAAATAATGTAGATAGTACTAGAAGTAAAATTAATTTCATTGTAACCTTCCTTTTTCCATAAAACATTTATATTATCATTTATTTTATTAACCCTGGATTAACAATCTCAAAACCTTTTTCGCGTAATCCAATAACAATATCTCTGAGTGCATCACGTGTAAAATGGCGATCATGCATTAATAAGTTTGCACCATCTCGGAGGTATGGGGTTTCCACCATAATTTCTGCTAATGGTTCAGCTTCCATATAACCCTGCTCCCAATCATACCCATACGACCAGTTCATCCACTGCATCTCTTCTTCTTCTACTATCGCTTTAGAAGTATCCGTATTCACCCCAAACGGAGCGCGGAAAAAGCGTGGTCTTTCCCCTGTAATCTCTTCAATAATATCATTTAATTCAACAATTTCATTTCGTTGTTGTTCTTCTGAAATTTGTGAAAAATTTGGATGCGTCATAGAATGGTTGCCAATTTCAAAGCCCATATTATAAATCTCTAATAATTTCGCTCTATCTTCCTCAGATTGAAGTCTTTGTCCATTAACAAAGAAAATAGCACCTGCATCTAACTCCGTTAAAATTTGAGCCATTTCAACAGAATAGTCGTTATTGGTGGAGAGAAATGCATCATCTATTGTTAATAAGACTATATTTGCTGGTGCGTCATCAATTGGAACAACTGATGCTCCACTCATTTCATATAAAGGGTCCACTACTTCTATAACTTCCTCTTCTTCGTTACCTTGATTACCTTCATTATCAGCGTTGTTTTGATCTACCTCTAAATCATCATTATTATTATTTTCATCGACTTCTACTAATTCATTATTATCTTCGTTTTCCATGTCTCCATCGTTTTGTTCGTTTTCATTTGGTTCGTTGTTAACTTGATTATTAGAGCAACCAACTACTATGAATATAAAAACTATAACAAAACAAATTAAACCCCATTTCTTCATACGTTTCACCCTTCCCTTCTCTTCGTTTGCAATTCTAACACACAATGATAGAGGATAAAATAATCTTTTTATACCAATTATTGTTGAATAGAAATAGAGTAACTACACATAATGAAATTGCATCTTTCCATGATAGCACTTTTGCTTTAGCTATTACTATAGTACGAAAGAAGACTATAAACATTCCAAGAGGTGATATTAATGAAAAAATTAACTCCCGTTTTTATTATTTCCGTTATAATAGCATTTTCATTTATTATCTGGGGAATAGTAGCTCCAACGAACCTCGATAGAATAACTTCAGATATACAAGGGTTTATTACAGATCAATTCGGTTGGTTCTATCTACTAGCGGCTACTGGTTTTTTAACATTCGCATTCATACTTATTGTAAGCCCTATAGGAAGGATTAAATTAGGCAAAGAAGAAGACGAACCTGAGTACAACTACGTAACATGGTTTTCTTTTCTATTTACAGCTGGAATGGGAATAGGTCTTGTTTTTTGGGGTGTTGCAGAGCCAATAAATCATTTCTACGCTCCTCCAACATCAGAGAACATTTTAAGTCAACAGCACGCTGCAGGCATTGCCCTTCGCTATTCGTTCTTTCATTGGGGTTTACACCCTTGGGCAATATATTCTATTGTAGCTCTTTCACTAGCATATTTTAAATTTCGTAAAGGCTCACCTGGAGTAATTAGTGCAACCTTTGAACCATTACTGGGCGAAAGAATTAATGGGGCAATTGGTACTACAATCAACGTTATCGTTGTGTTTGCCACGATATTTGGGGTTGCAACTTCATTAGGATTCGGAACTGCTCAAATTAGTGGAGGTCTCTCTAACTTAACGAACATACCAAATAATACGACTACCCATATGGTAATTATTGTTGTTATTACAATATTATATATGGCATCCTCACAAACAGGTCTGAATAGAGGAATACTAATATTAAGTAAAGCGAATATTTTCTTAGCTGTTGGATTAATGTTATTTTTGCTTTTTTCTGGTCCGTCAAATTTTATTATGAACTCATTTACTCAAACGATTGGTAGTTATATTCAAAACTTGGTAAGGATGAGCTTCCAATTAGATACCTTTAATCCAGATTCCAATTGGGTTCAAGGCTGGACTATCTTTTATTGGGCATGGTGGATTGCCTGGGCACCGTTTGTAGGAACATTTATAGCTCGGGTTTCAAAAGGAAGAACGATTCGCGAATTTGTCATTGGGGTAATTGCGGTTCCAACCATTTTCGGCGCTCTATGGTTCTCTATTTTTGGAGGTACAGCTATACACCTTGAGTTGTTCGAAGGAGCTAACTTAATGGGAGTTATTAATGAATATGGAACAGAGGTAGCATTATTTGCAGTTCTTCAACAGTATCATTTTGGCACCATCATGTCAGGTATAGCAATCTTGCTTATCGCATCTTTTTTCATTACATCTGCGGACTCTGCTACATTTGTTCTAGGAATGCAAACAACAAACGGAAGCATGAATCCTCCCAATACGGTTAAATTTATTTGGGGGATTATCCAATCTTCTACTGCTGCAGTTTTATTATTATCCGGTGGATTAGATGCCTTACAGACTGCTTCTATTATAGCGGCATTTCCATTTACTATTATCATGATTTTCATGATATTTAGTTTAGTAAAAGCCTTGCGTGCGGAACGAATCCCACCTAGAAAAATTAAAGAATATGAGTAATGAATTATAAGTGGGAACATCAAAGGGAGAAATATCCTGGAAAGATGTTCCCACTTTTTACAGTTTCTTTTTTAACAAAGTGTTTCTATAGCTTTCATTTATATAACAGTTGTGTTACGAACGCTATTCTTTCAAAAAAAAATGATACTATTTAGTAGAGATGTGAGATATTTGTTGAAAGGATGGCTGGAATGAAGAAAAATATTACTTTGTTCTTATTTTCTTCTATATTATTACTAATTAGTTGTCATTCAAAAGAAGCGGTAGAGTCTAAAGTAGATCCTACAATGTATTATAATCTTCAATCAAATAATACAATCACATTCTTGTTTTCCAATGACGAACGTATTAAAGAAGAAAGTAGTTATTACGACGCTCTTTTAGAATTTAAGAGACAACACCCAGACCATATTCAATCTATCAATTTCGTCACTGAACATGACGATGCTGAATTAGCTCGGCACTATGAAATAAAGACATATCCCACTCTACTCGTTATATATGATCAAAATGTAAAAGTTCGTATAGAAGGTTATAAAGAGTCCTTTGAAATATACAATATGTTAGAAGGTAACCTTATATATGTAGACGAGGAAACTTCCTAAAATGTACATATGGCCGTTCTTATTGTTGCTGATGTAGCAGGCATAGAGAACGGTTTTATGTTTTATAAAGCATTCCAATTTCCCTAATCACTTACATTATCTTTTAAATTAATTAGAACTACCATATATCAATATTTAAATGAAAAACAGCCTTGATACCTCCAAATTTGGAAATATCAAGGCTGTTATTAATTTTATTCGGTTTACTTCATAATATGAATCGGCATTCCTAATGCAACTTCAGCAGTTTCCATTGTAATCTCACCTAAAGATGGATGTGCATGGATAGTTAATGCTAAGTCTTCGGCAGTCATACCAGCTTCAATTGCTACACACGCTTCAGAAATCATATCAGATGCATTAGCACCAGCAATTTGTACACCTAACACAAGACCATCTTCTTTGCGAGTTACCATTTTCATGAACCCGTCCGTCTCATTAAGAGATAGTGCACGTCCATTTGCAGCAAATGGGAATTTCGATACAACGACATCATATCCTTCATCTTTCGCTTCCGCCTCTGTAAGACCAACAGTAGCTAATTCAGGACCAGAGAACACTACAGCAGGAATAGCAGTGTAGTCGATTACTGATGGGTGGCCTGATATTGCTTCTGCAGCTACTTTTGCTTCATAAGATGCTTTATGAGCTAATTGTGGACCAGGAGCAATATCACCGATTGCATAAATGTTCTTCGATGTTGTGCGGCATTGCTCATCAACCTTTACAATACCTCTTTCATCAAGCTCAACACCCGCTTGCTCTAAGCCAAGCTCTTCCGTGTTTGGACGACGACCAACTGTAACAAGTAAGTAGTCCCCTTCAAACTCTTCCACTGTACCCTTAACTTCCGCTTTTACTTTCACACCGTCTTTTGTTTCTTCCATTTCTTGTGCAAATGCTTCTGTTTTAATTGTTACACCATTGTTCTTCAGACGCTTCGCAACTAATTGGCTCATTGGCTTTTCAAATCCTGGAAGAATTGACTTCGTTCCTTCAAGAATCGTTACTTCCGAGCCTAAGTCTGCATAAGCAGAGCCTAACTCTACACCGATGTACCCTCCACCGATAACAATTAATTTCTTAGGAACTTCTTTAAGAGCAAGTGCACCAGTAGATGAAACTACTCGCTCACTAAACTTGAATTTAGGTAATTCAATAGGACGAGAACCTGTAGCAACAATTGCATTGTTAAACTTGTATGTTTGAGAAGATTTTTCATCCATTATACGAACAGTAGAATCATCTACAAAGAAAGCTTCTCCTCTTACAATATCTACACTATTCCCTTTTAAAAGTCCTTCTACACCACCTGTTAACTTGCTAACAACAGATGCTTTCCATTTTTGCACTTTTGAAAAATCAAGCTTTACCTCACCTACAGAAATACCCATGTCTTCTGAGTTATTTGCACGGTGATAACGGTGACCAGCTTCAATAAGTGCTTTTGATGGGATACATCCAACGTTTAAACATACTCCACCAAGGTTTTCTCTCTCTACAATTGTTACTTTTTGTCCAAGCTGCGCTGCACGAATCGCTGCAACGTAGCCTCCAGGACCAGAACCTATGACAAGCGTATCTACTTCAATTGGAAAATCTCCTACTACCATCTATTACCCCTCCATTACGATTAATTGTGGGTCATTCAATAAACGTTTAATATGATTTAATGCATGCTGTGCTGTTGCACCATCTATAATACGATGGTCAAAGCTTAATGATAATGCAAGTACTGGAGCTACAACTACTTCCCCATCGCGAACAACTGCTTTTTCCGCAATACGTCCAAGACCTAAGATAGCTACTTCTGGGTGGTTGATAACTGGAGTGAACCATTGACCACCTGCAGATCCGATGTTCGTAATTGTGCAAGATGCACCTTTCATTTCATCAGAAGCTAAAGATCCTTCACGAGCTTTGCCTGCAAGTTGGTTAATTTCATCAGAAATTGCAAAAATCGATTTACGATCTGTATCTTTTACTACTGGTACAAGAAGACCTTTTTCTGTGTCTGCTGCAATACCAATATTATAATAATGCTTGTGTACAATCTCATCTGTAGAGTCATCTAAAGAGGTATTTAGCATTGGATACTCACGTAACGCAGATGTTAAAGCTTTTACCACATATGGTAAGTACGTAAGCTTAATTCCTTTTTGCGCACCCACTTCTTTAAATTTCTTACGATGTGCAACTAAATCAGTTACTTCTATTTCATCCATTAATGTTACGTGTGGTGCAGTATGCTTCGAGTTAACCATTGCACGAGAAATCGCTTTACGAATACCTGACATTTTCTCACGAGTTTCAAGTTCAGCATTTCCTGGCTTGTATGGAGTAACTGGTTTTTTCTCTGCAGCTGGAGTTTCTGCTGTTGGAGCTTCTGTTGCAACTGGAGCTTCAGTAGCTGTTGTAGCTCCACCATTTAAAAATGCATCTATATCTTCTTTTACGATACGTCCGTTTTTCCCACTGCCAGCAACTTTCGCAATTGTAACACTCTTTTCACGAGCATATTTACGAACAGAAGGCATTGCAATAACGCGACGGTTTTCATCAACTTCAACATGAGCAGCTGGCTCAGAAGCTTCTTCTGCTTTGGTTACGTCCGTTGCTTCCGCTTTTGCTTCTTCAGCAGGTACTTCTTCTTCATGGTCTCCATGTGCTGAAGGAGGTTGAACTGCATCTGTTTCAAACGTAATAATAACAGTACCTACAGTTGTTACTACCCCTTCTTCTACGTGTAATTTCAATACTTTTCCATCAACAGGGGATGGAATTTCTACCACTGCTTTATCGTTTTGCACTTCACAAAGAACATCATCTTCTTTTACTTCTTGTCCTTCTTTTACTTCCCACTTTACGATTTCACCCTCGTGGATACCTTCACCAATATCAGGCATTTTAAATTCATATGCCAAGATTAACGCCTCCATTTCATTTTCAACTTTGTAATAATGCGAGGAGGACTGAAAAGATTGTATAACTTTCCAGTCTCGAGATTTGTTTATTAGAAATTAATTACTTTTTTCGCTGTCTCCGTGATGTCTTTGTAACTTGGTAACCAAGCATCCTCTGCAGAAGCAAATGGGAAAATCGTATCAGGAGCTGTTACACGTAATACAGGTGCCTCTAAGCTTAGAATCGCACGCTCTGTAATTTCTGCAACAACATTTGCTCCAATACCAGCTTGTTTTTGTGCTTCTTGAACTACAATAGCACGATTTGTTTTTTCAACAGAAGCAATAATTGTGTCGATATCAAGTGGGCTAATTGTCATTAAGTCAATTACTTCCGCTTCAATTCCTTCTTTAGCAAGCTCTTCAGCTGCCTTTAAAGAAGAGTGAACCATTGCACCGTAAGTAATGATAGAAATGTCTTTTCCTTCTCGCTTGATATCAGCTTTCCCTAATGGAATAGTGTATTCCCCTTCAGGAACTTCACCACGGAATGAACGGTATAATTTCATGTGTTCTAAGTAAACTACTGGATCATTATCACGAATGGCAGAAATTAATAATCCTTTTGCATCATAAGGTGTAGAAGGAATAACTACTTTTAAACCTGGTGTTTGTGCAACTAACCCCTCTAAGCTGTCTGCATGAAGCTCAGGAGTTTTCACCCCACCACCAAAAGGAGAACGAATTGTTACTGGAGAACTGTATACTCCACCAGAACGATAACGCATACGAGCCATTTGAGCAGCGATTGAATCGAATACTTCAAACACAAATCCGAAGAATTGGAGTTCCATCACTGGACGGAACCCAGTAACGCTTAAACCTATCGCTAAACCACCGATACCAGATTCAGCTAATGGCGTGTCAAAAACACGATCTTCTCCAAATTCTTTTTGTAAACCTTCTGTTGCACGGAAAACACCGCCGTTTTGTCCAACGTCTTCCCCGAACACAAGAACTTCTTCATTATTTTTTAATTCCACACGCATTGCGTCTGTAATCGCTTGGATCATTGTCATTTGCGCCATAGCTTACTTCGACTCCTTTGCAATATATTCTTCCTTTTGCTCCTTCAAGTTGTGAGGAAGTTCCTCAAACATTAAGTCAATTAAATCCGTAACTTTTTGTTTTGGAGCACTATCTGCTTTTTTAATTGCTTCCTTAATATCTTCTTTCGCTTGTTCTACAACTTCCGCTTCTTCCTCTTCGGACCAAAGTTTTTTGCCTTCAAGGAATTTTCTGAAACGTACTAATGGATCTTTCTTTTCCCACTCATCATCTAGATCAGATGTACGGTATCTTGTAGGATCATCCCCTGCCATTGTGTGAGGACCATAACGGTATGTTAATGTCTCAATTAATGTAGGGCCATTTCCATCAAGACCACGTTTACGTGCTTCTTGTGTTGCCGCATAAACAGCTAAAATATCCATTCCATCTACTTGAACTCCGTGAATACCAGCAGCAACAGCTTTTTGAGCAATTGTTTTTGCAGCTGACTGTTTCTCTACTGGTACAGAGATAGCAAAGCGATTGTTTTGTACTACGAAGACTGCAGGAACGTTAAATGCACCAGCAAAGTTAATCCCTTCATAGAAATCACCTTGAGATGCACCACCGTCTCCAGTGTAAGTAATTGCAATTGCATCTTTATTTTTACGCTTTAATCCCATTGCAACTCCAGCAGTTTGAATGATTTGAGCACCAATGATAATTTGTGGCATCATAACATTCACGCCCTCAGGCATTTGACCACCAGCAAGGTGACCGCGCGACCATAAGAATGCTTGCTCTAAAGGTACACCATGATAAACAATTTGAGGAATATCACGGTATCCTGGAAGAATCCAGTCTTGTTGTTCTAATGCAAAGTGAGTTCCAATCATGGAAGCCTCTTGACCAGCTACTGGTGCATAGAAACCAAGCCGACCTTGTCTATTTAGTGAAATAGCACGCTGATCCCAAATTCGCGTATATACCATACGCTTCATTAATTCCTTTAATTGCTCATCTGATAATTCTGGCATCGCTTTTTCATTTACTACTTTGCCATCCTCATCAAGAATTTGAAATGTTTTGAATTGATCTTCAATTTTTTGTAATTCTTTTGTTTTTTCCATGAAACAATTCACCTCTTCCTTTCTTTTTGCAATGGGTTATTAGCATTTAGTTAGTAACAGCCATTCATTTTAATTGCCATTGTTTAGGATACCCACATGATAAAAAACAATGTGGGTTAACTTCACTGTTTTCTTCATCTAAACGTTTCATTACCCTTCAGCTTGTTCTTTTAATCACTAGTATTCATGTACCCTCTTTTGTTCTGTGATAGTATTTTTTTAATATGACTAATACAACTCTTTCTACGAAGATTAGTTTACATGAAAGTTTTACTAATAGTCAACGATTATTTACTTGATATTATAGATTTTTTATTATTTTTATGTTGCTTATGTAGTTAACTACAATACCAAACTGTTATACAAGTAATTTTATTACTGTTATATATAAAATTCAAATTTAATGCTCATTAAACTCCAAAAAAAATACTACGGAATTTTCCGCAGTATTTTTATCATTAAAGAAATAAATTGTGTTAGTCATTAAATACAACATTTAACCCTGAAATCTCATAGAACGATCTCTTAGAATCGTTAAAAGCAGTAGTATAATCATTGAATTCTCTATTTAACTCATTGATTTTTTGGTATGCTTCATTTACTATATCATGTTGCTCTTGTAGTTGTTCTGTTGTTAAATCTTCTTGGAAATACATCGTATATAACTCAATATCCATATCAATTGTTTCCATGTATTGATCATAAAGTTGTTGATATGTGTCATATCGATCTTCCATTGTCTGAATCATAGAATTAGCAGATTCAATTACTTCCTGCTCTTCTATATCTTCCACAAAAGGTATAGCTAACTGAAATTCCTCAAATGCTTCATCGATAATTTCTTTCTCTTCAATCATAATATCTCGCCGTGACTCTGCTGATTCGATAGCTTGATTTGCTAAACTTTCAATTTCCTCTATATCAGAAGTTTCAGCCATTTCTTTGTACCATTCTAATTCATTGTCCTCAGCTTCTGTAAGTGGATCTTGCTTTTCTCCTACTGCTCTCTCAATACTTACAGCTTCTTCAAGATGCTCGTACATGAATTCTGCAGGGTTTTCTTGTTCTGGAGTACATGCTGCTAACAAGGTAATTAAAGATAAAATAAAAATAGTATAAACTTTCTTCAAGTTTCCTTCCCCCCTAAGATCGATGACAAAAACGGACGTTTAATACCAACCTATCTTACTTTCTCTTATTTGACAAGTAGTTTTTTCGATTAACAGATAAGCAAAATCGCAAAATATAGGTATATATCCATTCAACCTTGGTACAGATGCATAGGATATTAGTATCGCAGCACCTTGCGAACGAAATTTCCGTTAAGAAGGAGGCCGCTAACCATGTATGGATGTAATCCGTGTTCATATGGATATAGCTATGGAGCACCTGTTTATGGAGCACCCTCATACGCACCTCCAGCGTATGGTGCAGGTCATGGGGTTGGTGCTATAGGAATTGGATTAGCGCTTATCGTTGTACTCTTAATCTTACTTGCCATTGTTGGATTTGGAGCTAATAGATACGGACGATAAACATGTGATTGAAACGAGTAGGGAAAAATTCCCCTCGTTTCTTCTCTTTTTGTCTATTATATTATATGATGTGAATGTTAAATAATAATTATAATGTAATTTTTTTAAATAATTTTATCATTTTACAAAGTTCATTTACGAAATGAAAGGAGTTTTTATATGTTAACGATGGAAGATGTAATAAAAGAAGGTCACCCTACGTTACGAAAAGTAGCAGAAGAGGTAGAATTACCTCCGTCTGAAGAAGACCAAGAAACCCTCCGAAGAATGATGGATTTCTTACTACATAGTCAAGATCCTGAAATTGCAGAAAAATTTGGTCTACGCCCTGGAGTAGGTATTGCTGCACCACAAATAAATGTGAGTAAACAAATTATTGCAGTAAGAGTGGAAGATCATAATGAAGATCTATTAAACATAGGCATATTCAACCCAAAAATCATTAGCCATTCCGTAGAGACAACTTTTTTGGAGACTGGGGAGGGTTGTCTTTCCGTAGATCGTGAAGTACCAGGAATAGTACCAAGGTATGCTCGAATAAAGGTTGAAGGAACAGATATGGAAGGAAAGAAAGTACAATTAAAATTGAAAGGCCTACCAGCAATCGTTTTTCAACACGAAATAGACCATTTAAATGGTATAATGTTCTATGATAGAATAGAAGAAAATGATCCATTAAAAAAGGAATTACCTCCGAAGGAAATCATAAAAAGAAGTGAGTTCGACGGTCCCCTTGCATAACAAAGGGGATTTTTTTATGAAATAGTATCCTAAAATAAAATAATAATATCAATCCTTATTTCCAACGTTTCCCTCTCAAGTTTTAAAGAAATATTGCTAATACTAAGATACAAAAAGAAAATGTCAGTCTTGAATTGCGATCAAGGAGGGTTTAAAATGTTGAAAAGGTGGAGAGAACGATTATTAAAACGATGCAGAGATTTACTTCCCAAAAATATGTATGCCTAAAACGATAATTCCTTCTTCCTCTTCAAGGGAAGAAGGTTTATCCTGTGATGCAAAATAATGTATAATAAAACATGGGTTTATACATTGATTACATTTGGGGAAAACTTACATATGGGAACTGGATAATAAGAAGATTATAAATGTGTTAAATATATTGAGTCATGTAGCGGCAGAGCCATGCTTTTTACTAGTTCGAATACTTACTTACAAAAGCAATTAGCGAAGCAAACAAGTCAAGAGACATTTAATACATTAATTAATAAATATAGAAAATAAGGAGAGGATTTTATGATTTTTAAAGTATTTTTTCAATCATCTATTTATGAAGCACCGGTACGGGAAAAAACGAATACACTCTATGTCGAAGCAGAATCAGAGGAAGAAGTAAGAAAAAAACTGAAGGACCGTGATTATAATATTGAATTCGTAACAGCCTTAAGTAAAGAAGCACTTGAATACGAACAACAAAACGAAAACTATAAACTGGAGAATGTCTAACATGAAAGCAAAAAATCATCAAGTTTCGGTCTTTGCCCTTGGTGGGTTAGGCGAAATCGGTAAAAATATGTACGGAGTGCAATTCCAAGACGAGATTATCATTATAGATGCCGGAATAAAGTTTCCTGAAGATGAATTATTAGGAATTGATTATGTTATTCCTGATTATACGTATTTAGTAAAAAATGTAGATAAAATAAAAGGATTATTTATTACACATGGTCACGAGGATCACATCGGTGGAGTTCCCTATTTATTACGCCAATTAAATATCCCTATTTATGGTGGTAAACTAGCATTAGCTCTTATTCGAAACAAATTAGAAGAGCACGGGCTTCTGCGCCAAGCTCAATTAATAGAAATACATGAGGATCAAATTGTCAAATTCCAAAAAACATCTGTTTCCTTTTTTAGAACGACCCATAGCATTCCAGACTCTTATGGTATTGTGGTGAAAACACCTGCAGGAAATATTGTTCATACAGGAGATTTTAAGTTTGATTTCACTCCAGTTGGTGACCCAGCTAACTTAACGAAAATGGCGAAAATTGGTGATGAAGGTGTCCTGTGTCTTTTATCTGATAGTACGAATAGTGAAGTTCCTGGATTTACGATGTCCGAGCGAAAAGTGGGTGAAAGCATTGATCAAATTTTCCGATCTGTTGAAGGACGAATTATTTTCGCTACGTTTGCATCGAATATCTACCGGTTACAACAAGCAGTTGAAGCTGCTGTAAAATACAGAAGAAAAATCGCTGTGTTTGGAAGAAGTATGGAATCTGCCATCACTATTGGACTAGAACTAGGATACATTAAAGCTCCAAAAAGTACATTTATTGACGCATCTCAATTAAATAAATTTTCAAATGATCAGGTTGCTATACTTTGTACAGGAAGCCAAGGAGAACCGATGGCCGCTTTATCTCGCATCGCGTTTGGAACACACCGTCAAATCCAAATCATACCTGGAGATACGGTGGTATTTTCTTCCTCCCCAATTCCGGGTAATACATTGAGTGTTAGTAAAACAATAAATCAGCTATATCGTGCAGGTGCTGAAGTAATTCACGGATCTTTAAATGATATTCATACATCTGGCCACGGTGGACAAGAAGAACAGAAGCTTATGCTTCGATTGATTAAGCCTAAATATTTCCTTCCGATTCACGGTGAGTATAGAATGTTAAAACAACACGTGAAATTAGCTCAAGATTGTGGTGTACTAGAAGAAAATTGCTTTATCATGGATAATGGTGATGTACTAGCTTTAGATAAAAATGAGGGTACACTAGCTGGTAAGATACCATCTGGCTCTGTCTATGTAGATGGTAATGGAATCGGAGACATCGGAAACATCGTATTACGAGATCGTCGTATCCTTTCTGAAGAAGGACTAGTTGTAGTAGTTGTTAGTTTAAATATGAAAGAATTTAAAGTGGCAGCAGGACCTGATATTATTTCACGAGGATTCGTTTACATGCGTGAATCTGGTGACTTAATTAATGAAGCACAAAGTAGACTTTCCGACCATCTAGACGGCTTAATGGAACGTAAAACATCTCAGTGGTCCGAAATTAAAAACGAAATCACAGACATGCTTGGTCCGTTCCTATACGAAAAAACAAAACGTAAACCAATGATTTTACCAATCATTATGGAAATCTAAGTTAACATGAATATATTGAAAAAGGTGAGCTAGATCTAATTTCTAGCTCACCTTTTATTATTAATCATCATCAAATAATACTTGTTCCATTCGGTTAATATCCGAATCTGCCCCAATAACGATCAAGATATCACCTCTAATTATTGATTCATCAGCCACTGGAGAAACATTGATTTCATCCCCTCGTTTAATGGCCATAATATTACAGCCATACTTAGCACGAATGTCTAATTCGATGAGAGTTCTGCCATGTACCGCTTCCCCTGCCATTAATTCAACAATACTATATTCGTCTGAAAGTTCTAGATAATCTAAAACATTTTTCGAAACAATATTATGAGCAATTCGGATTCCCATATCTCGTTCCGGATGGACCACTTTATGTGCACCGATTTTATTTAACACTTTTTCATGATAATCATTTTGCGCTTTTACTGTTATGTGCTTTACTCCTTGTTCTACTAACATTAGTGTTGTTAAAATACTAGATTGTATATTATCTCCAATTGCTACAATTACATGGTCAAAATTTCGAATACCTAGACTCCTCAATGTTGTTTCATCAGTTGAATCAGCTACAACAGCATGTGTAGCTATCGTAGCAAATTTATTCACTTTATCTTCATTTGTATCTATCGCTAAAACTTCCATGCCTTGTTTACTAAGAGATTCACAAATACTACCACCAAATCTTCCGAGACCAATTACTGCAAATTGTTTTTTCATCCACTGTTCCTCCGTTTTAATTGAAACATGTCCTTTTCTTCATCATACAAAGGTTTTGGTCAAGGTGCAATTATGTTTTTTTAAGAAATGAAGAAACTGACCCAAAATTAGTATTTGGATCAGTTTTCTTCGCTTGTTGGCCCCCGCGGTTCAGAAAGGAGAAACGATCAGAACTGTATGAACTCTTTTAAAGTCTACTACTATAACATTTTGCTTTATTGTATCAATTTACTCTTTAATACCTAATACTCGATTTACACGTTTTGTTAGCATTTTCATACCTCCGCTACCAGCTTGAAAATGGCGCAATTGCCCCTCTTCATCAAATACATAGTAGCTAGGAACATATTGGTTTTCAAATGCATCTGTAAGCTTGTGTGAGTTGTCAATATAGATTGGTTGAGTAATATCATGCTGTTCTGCAACCTTTTTTATTTCATCAAGATTTAAATCCTTTTCAGACCTTGGCATGTGGACTGCAATAACATTTAATTCATCCTTATAATTATCACGGAACTCATTTACATTTGGCATTACATCCTTACAAAGACCACAACTTATAGACCAAAAGTGAATAAGTGTTGGTTTATTTCCCACTAAATCCTCTCGAGTTACCTCTCCATTTAACCAAGTTGTTGCTCCATCTAATTCTGGCATTGGTGACCTTAATTTCATCTTTTTCACTCCATCAATATTCATATTGTATTACCTTTTTTTATTATTACATTTTCTAAGAAAAAGACCTAACAAAAAAATGCTAGGCCACTTTTCATTATTGAATTAAACGTTAAGTGTATCTTGACCTGGTTTCCAATTCGCAGGGCAAAGACCACCAGTTTGTAGCGCTTGTAATACACGTAATGTTTCATCAACGTCACGACCGATATTGTTATGGTTAACTACGGAATACATTAACTCACCTTCTGGGCTAATAATGAATAGACCTCGTAGAGCAATACCTTCATCTTCCACCAATACACCATATTCACGAGAAACAGTATGATTTGTATCAGCTGCTAGCGGGTACTTAAGGTCTCCAAGTCCGTTGCTATCACGATCTGTGTTAATCCAAGCTAAATGTGTATGAATTGTATCAGTGGAAACACCAATAACTTCTGCATCTAAATCTTCAAACTCATCGTAACGATCACTTAAAGATGTGATTTCAGTAGGACAAACGAAAGTGAAGTCCATTGGATAAAAAAATAGAACAGTCCACTTATCTTGTTTCATATTTTCTTCCAAGCTAACTTTACCGAATTCTTTATTCACTAATACTGCATCCATTTCAAATCTTGGTGCTTGTTTTGCAACCATACGCTTGTCTGACATATGTAACCCTCCTAATTTAAAAACCCTAAATTACACGAAATATTATAGAATAGACAATTTCATCGGTCAACCAATTTGTGAGGAAGTTTGCTAATTTTCACTATTATCCTACCCTTTTTCTTCTAAAATAAACGACAAAATTATAATGGATAATCATAGTTTCGGGTCTGTATGAAATTCCTATACTCACAATGTATATTATTTTTGTCGAAGTAAGAGTTATGGTAAACTTGATAAGCATGTTAGTTAAAGTTGTAATTAGAAAGGAGCTTACCTTTATGACAGAACTGATTGAAGAAATTAATTGGGCTGAGATTGGTACACAATTATTAGCTACAGGTATTCAATTATTACTAATTTTAGTTATCTATCTCATTGTAAAATTTATCGGAAACCGTATTATTTCAAATAGCTTCGAACGTATGAGTAAGCAAAAAAACATATCTCATGGACGAGTAAAAACCCTTGAGAAATTAGCACACAATGTCTTTAATTACATAATTTTATTTATTGTTGCTACGTTCCTCATTGGTATTTTCGGCCTTGACGTAACCGCATTGATAGCCGGTGCAGGTATTGTTGGTTTAGCCATTGGTTTCGGGGCACAAGGGCTTGTAAGTGATGTTGTTACTGGTTTCTTTATTTTACTAGAAAAACAATTGGAAGTAGACGAATATGTAACAGTTGCTGGGGTAGATGGAATTGTGGAAGAAGTCGGCTTACGTACTACAAAAATTAGAGGTTTTGATGGTACTGTACACTTTATCCCAAACCGTGAAATCGGAAGTTTAAGTAATCATTCTCGTTCCAATATGCGTGCACTTGTTGATATAAGCATTGCCTATGACGAGAACATCGATGAAGCAATGTCTGTGATTCAAGATGTTTGCGATCGTTTTGCATTATCAGACAACGCTATTAAAGAAGGTCCTAACGTTGTCGGTGTTCAAAGCTTAGGGGATAGCGACGTTGTTCTTCGTGTTGTCGCAAAAACTGCAAATATGGAGCAATGGGCTGTGGAGCGAAAGTTGCGTAAAGCTATTAAAGAGGCATTGGATGATAACAACATTGAAATTCCATTTCCACATCAGGTTTATGTACAAAAAGATACCAATAGTAAGTAGTTGGTTTGAAGGGTGTCCCTCGGTGGATGCCTTTTTTATGTATCAAAAAGGCTCGTTCGCTTTTTCAAGACAAACTGAGCCTTTATGTATCTTCTTATATTATTGTTGTTGATTGATTTTTTGTTCTACTTCTTGGCAAATCTCTTCTGCAGTTCTCCCGTGTGCATCAATTATAGGCGCTTCTGTTGTTGTATCTTGCATACCCATTACATTTCGATCTTGCCCTGTAATAACACAGCAATCACAACCAGCAGCATCCTGTTCTTGGTTTAACTGAATAACATCATATCCTTTTTCTTGAAGTGCTTGTTGTACGTCTGTTAGAGATTGTTCAACACCAACTTTAGCCATATCATTCGACCTCCTTTAATGTGTTACAACATATAAGATGACCAAAATTTTGGAAGCTATGCAAAGTTTTTTTAAAAGTGAGGCAATATTAATAATCTCCTTTAGACATCTCCTACTGTTCTACTGATGGTCTGTGTTTTCTATCTATGAATTGGTGTCTACTGAAAATACGTTGCTCACTTGGTGGTTAACTTATCTAGTAACGCTAACTTTGATGGTTTATCTTCCATTCGCTACAGTCCACTCCTTTCCACACAAGGGCACAAGTGCGACATCCGTTCATTCTTCACGGTGTCTTCTATGCTGTGGAGAGTTGCCGAACCACCTCACCTTAAGAAAAGCGCAAGGCACCCTCTCAGGACCGAAATGCAAATGTTCTGGACGAACGAAAAGCTTAATCCGTTGCATATCTGCAAAGAAAAATGTTCTTTCAGTTGAAAAGTGCTTTCTACTTTTCTAACTCGAAGGTTATTTTTCACATCAGATAGCGGATGTAGTTAGACATAAAAGTGCTTTTTACTTTTTAATCAGCCAGGTTATTTGACTCGAGGTCCTGGCGCCTGGAGCTAGACACCTTTCTAACTTCAAAAAAATATTATAAATTCTTATCCTTCATAAAGAAAAAGCATGTAGATTAATCTACACGCTTTCCTTTCTATTTAGCTCCACGAACAAATAATCGATTAATAATTGAATCGCATGTCCAATAGCATCTTCTTTTGCATTTAATTTTGATGAATGTAAGCTATGCTCACTATCCACGCCAAGCCAAAACATAAATCCCGGTATTTCTTCTAAAAAGTATCCGAAGTCTTCACCAGTCATCGCCTTGTCACAAATTTCGACCTTCACATGAGGGGAAGATTCAGCAAATTCAATAAATTTTTCTGTGACATCTGGAGTATTGAATACTTGGCAATAATTAGCCCCATAATCAATCTGAGTTTCACAGTCAAAACTTGCTTCAATTCCTTTAGCCATACCTTCAATACGTTGTTTTACCAACCGCATTGACTCCATGGACAATGTACGAATGGTCCCCTCTAGACGAGCTGTTTCAGCGATGATATTTTGTTTCGTTCCACCTGTTATTTTCCCAACAGTAATCACTGCGGAATCAAGTGGAGATACGTTTCTAGCTACAATGGATTGTAACTGTGTTACAAAATAACTTCCTGCAACAACCATATCATTTGTTAAGTGTGGATATGCAGCATGTCCACCTTTTCCTTTTAAGTCGATAAAGAGCTCGCTTGTATTAGCAAATAGAAGTCCTGTTTTTGTTGCGATTGTTCCCACTGGAAGCTCAGGTGCAATATGAAGCGCAATCATTCGATCTGGTTTCCAGTCTTTAAATTCGGAAGACTGTAGCAATGGTAGAGCCCCACCAGGACCCTCTTCCGCTGGTTGAAAAACAAACAGAACATTATCCTTTGGACGGTTGGTCACAAAGTAAGTTAATACCCCCAAAGCAATACTCATATGAAGGTCATGTCCACAAGCGTGCATCATTCCTTCATGTTGGGAAGAGAAGTCAAGTCCTGTCTCTTCTGTCATTGGCAAACCGTCCATATCAGTTCGGTAACCAATTGTTTTCTTAGGATCAGATCCATTTAACTTTACAAGCACCCCGGTTTTCCAAGTACGTATTTCCATAAAATCGACAGAAATACTGCGCAAATAATCCAAGATAAAGGCTTGTGTCTTTACTTCTTCGAACCCAGACTCTGGGATTTGATGAAGCTGTCGACGAATTGTAAGAAATGGTTCAATGGAGAAAGTTGTCTCAACTTGACTCATCTACTCTTACTCCTCGTTTAACTTACGAAGTTCTTGCTTAATTTCTGTTTTCCCTTTTGTTTTCTCATCAATTTCTTTAATTACTCGAGCTGGAGTACCTGCAACAACCGTGTTTGGTGGTACATCCTCTGTAACAATTGCACCTGCAGCAACTACTGCACCTTGTCCAACTGTTACACCTTCAAGTATTACAGCATTAGCACCAACAACTACTCCATCTTCAACGATAACAGGCTTAGCAGAAGGTGGCTCTATAACACCTGCAAGTACTGCTCCTGCTCCGATGTGACAGTTTTTACCCACAGTTGCTCTTCCACCTAATACAACGTTCATATCAATCATTGTACCTTCACCAACAACAGCACCAATATTAATAGAAGCACCCATCATAATTACCGCGTTGTCACCAATTTCAACTTGATCACGGATAATCGCCCCTGGCTCTATACGTGCTTTAATGTTTTTCATATCTAACAAAGGAATTGCCGAATTACGACGATCGTTCTCCACTACATAGTCTTGAATCTTCGCTTCGTTTTCTTGGATTGCTGTTTGAATTTCTTTCCACTCACCAAAAAGAACACCTGTATTACCTTGGATAAACGACTTTGTATTTTCACCAAAGTTAATACCATCAAGCTCTCCTTTTATATGTACCTTCACAGGTGTAGATTTTACACTGTTAGAAATAAAGCTAATAATTTCATTTGCATCCATCATTTTCATAATAGAACCTCCTTGATTTTCATATATAACACTACTAATAATAGACATTCATACATAAAAATGCAATTGTAAAAGTTCATTTAAAGAATAGTGTTTTTGATATACGGTGTTGCTAGTGTTTTTTACCGTAAAAAACATGGCCGCATATAGTAACCAGGTTTACTTCAAATGGCATAAGAGGAAATTTTTCCTTTAATATAGCACAATAATCAAATTATCATGTTTATTAAGTAAATAGCGAGATTTGCCCTTCTATATCTAACTCTTTTCAGTGACGTTTCCTATTTAAAAGAAGTTTCTTCCCTTATGTATCAACCCATGTTGTTGATTCCCTCATTGGTCCGAGTGGGGCCATGAATAAGGATTAAGGAATTATTTGAACAGAACGGATAAGCGTTAGATGGATAAGTAAATATGAAAAAAATGGCATGAAGACGATCTTCATACCATTTTAATATACGAATTGTACTGTAAGTTCGATCGAAGGTTGTGTGATTTAGCGTGTGAAATTGCCTGTGTTTCTCTGTTTTGCACCACTGAAGTAATCCCGTTACGCATATAGCCATGCTTATTATTAATACTATTCAGTAAAAAGGGAGTCTTCAAGTAACCAAATATAGATCGGTGATGAACCTTCCTCTATTCTTTCTACCAGGATATCATACTCTTTCCAATCATATATTTCCATCCAAAGACCGTCCATTTCGTTCATTCCCTCTAGTTTCAGACTGTCTTTTAAGCTTTCTTCCAGTTCTAACCATACGTTCTCTGGAATTTTTTCACCTGGAACTGCGATAGCATTTATTTGCTCGGTTTCTGGATTAACGAAATACGTCTTATCACCATAATCATAGAAGTGACCACCTTCATACATTCCTTCTTCTAGTGGTTCACCGAACACATCTAATAGCTTTTTTCTAACATCTCCCAATCCAATTTCTTTCTCTATAAAAATCGATGCAAAATCTGTTGTGCTTTTATTTTGCTCTAGTGCTTTATCATCATTATCACTGTTTGAAAGAGTTATTACTTCCATCCTTTTATCATTGGAAGAATTCACTTGTTTTTTATCTACTAGAAAGTCAAGTTTCTCATTTTCATTAGCTTGACTATTTGGAGTTTCTTCTGCTGCAAATGAAAAAGAATAATATGCAGATATAAACAAGAATAGTGCACTCGCGCTGATGATCCATTTTATATTCCTTCTCATGCTTTTGATCCCTCCCTTATTATTGGCATACCCTGTTATGTAGTAAATTAATCTTCATTCTCTACTAACTATATTCTTCGGTTACCAAATTATTCTAGTAACTTTTTTGTATGTTTTTCTTTAATAGAGAAATACTATATTTATCAAGGGATGAAGCTGAGAAAGCAAAGGTCAAGCTTTTATTCGAAGCTGAACTGAGCAGGTGCAACTCCTGACCATCCCACCAACTATTTCCTACTATATAAGACGTACATAGCTATAGAAAAGTTTCAAATGAAAGCAAAAAACTGACGAAGAACTCGTCAGTTTTATATTTGCTTATTTACTTTTAAAATCCTCTATGGCTCTCAGTAAGTTGTTCTTATCTAACCCCATTACTACAGTATTATTATCAAAAAATGTAGCTGGTGTTCCCATTACATCTTTCTTTTTCCATTCTTTAAAGTGTAGACCATTATTAGAAATATTCTTTTCCTCAAAACTCACATTGTTTTCCTGTAGTATTTCAATTACTTTGGAGCAGTAAGAACAACCTTCACTAGTATAAATGATTACTTTCTTCTCCATCTCTACACTTCTCCTTCTCTATCCCACGATATATTTTCATTATAACCGATAAAAAAATCCAGTTACTCTTCTATTTTGTTTCTTTCTTGCTTGGTGTCTCCATATATATACTGCGACTTGGAAAAGCTACTGAAACCCCTTCTTCTTGTAAAATAGACATAATACGAAGATTAACATTTTCTCTAACACGCAGAAACTCCGTCCACTTCGTTGTTTTTGTAAAAAAGTAAAGAAAAATATCTAAGCTGCTATTATTAAACGCATTAAAACGAACCATAATTAACTCTTGGTCAATTTCATCATGATTTCGAAGCATGTCATCAATTCTCTGAACACACCGCTCTACTTTTTCTCTCGGGGTAGAGTATGTCACTCCTAAATTGAAAGAAATTTGTCTTTTCCCCATTCTCGTCCAATTTGTGATCGCTTCGTTTGCCAATTTGGAGTTAGGAACAGTTACAAGTGCTTGAGCAAAGGTACGGATTTTTGTACTTCGAAACGTTATGTCTTCTACTGTTCCTTCTACACTAGGAGTAGCGATCCAATCCCCTATCGAAAATGGTTTTTCTGTAATGATGACGACACCTCCGAAGAAGTTACTAATAGAGTCTTGTGCCGCTAATGCAAAGGCCAGTCCACCTAAACCAAGACCAGCAACAAAGCCGTTTACATTATAGCCCCACAAATCTGCGATGATACTTAGCGCCATCGCAACAATCGCAAAGCGAATCAACTTAGAAATAAACGGAAGTAATATATCATCTACTTCTAGATTTAATCGATCTCCAATTTTCACAAAGACAGTCGATGTACTAGCAGATAAATTGTATAGTCCCCACGCAATATTAATTATTACAAAAGACATAATTATACTTTTCGCTGGTTCATTGAATGCCTCTGGAAATGGCAAATATAGAAACGCTGCATAAAAACCAATAAACGTAAAGAAAACACGTATAGGTTTTTCAAATGATAGAAGAACGTTTGTCAGCATTTCCGTAGGTACTTTGCGAGACATGCGTAAAATAAGCTTAAAAATATATGTAGTAAATAACTTCCGGAAAACGTGAAATAAAATAATAATTCCAAGTGCAATTCCAATCTCTGTCCATTCAAATATTAGATACTTCTCATACCACAATGTAATACACCATCCTTTACTGCAACAATTCCATTATACTATTCCATAAAAATAATGGAACCAAAAATCTCGCATATTCCTGTCCTAGTGAATGAATACCAATAGGAAATGGAAATAATAGAACATAACGTTGAAACGTTACAATCTTGTTATTAAATTGTATTAGAAGTGGAGAAAATAGTCTAGAATCATTCGAATTTAATGAGGGAATTACATGAAAAAACAATTTGCGGTAATTGGAATAGGTAGATTTGGTGGAAGTATTTGTCGAGAATTATATTTGATGAATCACGAAGTCTTAGCAATTGATCATCGGGAAGAAAAAATAAAAAACATTTCTCCTTATGCTACCCATACTGTGGTTGGCAGTGGAACGAATGAAAAGTTATTAAAAGAAGTAGGCATCCGCAATTTTGAATACGTGATTGTAGCAATTGGAGATAACATACAAGCTAGTATCCTGTGCACGTTACTACTAAAAGAATTCGAAGTAAAGAATGTATTAGTAAAAGCACAAAATGATTATCATCATAAAGTTCTCAGTAAAATAGGAGCAGACCGTATTTTTCAACCGGAAAAAGATATGGGATTGCGCGTCGCGGAATTTTTATCATCAGAAAAAGTTATCGATTATATAGACCTTTCCCCTGAATATAGTATTTTAGAAATATTAGCCACGAAAAAAGTGAATGGACAAACTCTTGTTAATCTTGATACGAGAGCAAAATACGGCTGTACCATCCTTGCCATTATTCACAATAAAAAAGTAGATGTAACTCCCCAACCTACCGATGCATTACAAGAGGGAGATATCATGGTGATTATCGGCGAAAAAAGAAATCTACGTCGTTTTCAAGAAGTAGAATTATAACGGTCGAATGATGGTTTAATACTTTCCAATTCTTTTTTTCATATAATATTATTAACTTTTTGACGTTTATGTGAATATTTCACATTGAGATTGAAATTTCTGGTTATGAAAGGATATTCTTACTATAAGGTCTGTCTACCTAATTCTTTAAGTGAACTTAGGAGGTTACTATGACACAAACACATGAATTGCCGCAACACCTTGTACATTTTTCTAACGAGATATATAAACCGAGAATTATATTCTGGGAGTTAACAGAGGGCTGTAATCTTAAATGTATTCATTGCCGAGCAACTGCTCAACCCATAAGAGCGAAAGACGAGTTAACGACGAAACAAGCCTTTGATGTAGTTGAACAAGTTTCTGAGTTAGGGAATCCTATTTTAATATTAACAGGGGGAGAACCATTATATCGTCCAGATTTTTTCGAAATCGCTTCCTATGCAAATAAAAAAGGAATAACTTTGGCAATGGCCTCCAACGGTACATTAATCAATGAGAAAGTAGCACAAAAAATAAAACAGTCTGGAATACGACGAGTTGCGATTAGCTTCGATGGACCTAGTCCAAGTATTCATGATAAGTTCCGAGGTTTACCTGGTTCTTTCGATGATGCTTTGCGAGGGTTAAAAACTGTCCAAAGCATAGGTATACAAACACAAATGAATACTACCATTACAAAGCATAATGTTGATCACGTAGAGAAAATGCTTCAATTAGCTGAGTATAATAATGTCGATGCTCTTCATTTGTTTATGCTAGTTCCTGTTGGATGTGGTGTGGAAATTGTAGAAGAAAATATGCTTACAGCAGAGGAATACGAAGATGTTTTGAGCTGGTTTTATGAGAAGTCTAGAGAAGTAAGTTTTGAGATTCGTGCTACATGCGCACCTCATTACTATCGAATAATGAGGGAAAAAGCGAAAGAAAAAGGGGAACGAATCACAAGAAATGCGCACGGTATGTCTGCTGTAACCAAGGGCTGTTTAGCAGGTTCAGGTGTATTCTTTATATCTCATAAAGGGAGAGTGCGTCCATGTGGTTATTTACCATTAGAAGCGGGAAATCTATTAGAACAACCATTACAAACAATATGGAATGATTCAGAACTCTTCCATATATTACGCTCGAAGGATTCATTGGAAGGAAAGTGTGGAGTTTGTGAATTCGTCAATGTTTGTTCAGGTTGCAGAGCACGTGCTTATTACGAAACAGGTAATATGATGACAGATGAACCTTATTGTACATATCAACCAAAACGTAATTTCATTTAATAAAAAAGCACCGATATGAGAAAACCACTATTAATTCAAAAATAGTGGTAAGTACAAAAAATAACAACGTTTTTCTTATTTACCATATTGGATATGTTCTTTTACATAAATGTATATAAATTTGTCAAACTTTTTTGATGATAGCGGTTTCATTCGTTGCATATAAATGTTTTAATAGTACTAAGGGAGTTTCTAGTTATCAATAGAGTTACATTATGTTGTGGGGGTGAACCATCCATGTTTGTTGTCGACTTACAAAATGTTTTAAAACAATTTCATAACGGTTCTGAAATGAAAATTCTGTTCAACAATATGAATTTAAGGGTTTCTGAGGGGGAACTCGTCGTTATAACTGGTGCAGAGCAATCTGGGAAATCCACATTACTTCGTATGATTGCAGCAATGACGCCACCAAACAAAGGTACTATTCAAATTTTTGGAGAAGACATATTGAGTATTACAAGACGTCCTGAGTGGCGTTTAGAAACAATCGGTTTTGTTACAGACGAAGGCTGTCTCATTCCTTATTTAACAGCAAAGCAAAATGTATTAATTGGAGTTTCTCAGGATGACCCTTTGTATCCAAAAATGGAATTACAAGCAGAGCAGATATTAACAGATCTAGGATTTACAGATGCTCTCATGAATGAAACATTAGAAGGATTAGATACGAAAGAACAAATATTAACAACAATTGCTAGAATTTATATGACTAACCCAAAACTTATATTAGCAGATGATCCAACGAAAGAGTTAACAGGTGAAGAGGGCTACGAACTGCTAACTCAGTTAATGAGGTTTGTGAAGAAAAAAGGCTCGACTGTTATTATGACAAGTAATGATCCGACCATTATTGAAGGTGCAGATAGAGTACTACAATTAGAAAATTGCCAACTTTCAGAAACTAAAAGGGCTGCTCAATAACACTTAGTGCCAAATAAAGTTTACAAAATAAAAGAAAAGAGGGTGCTCATATGAGTATACCCTCTCTTTAACTGTGTTCACAGTAAAGAATGGCTAGCATTGTCAAATCCATACTTTTTTAGAAAAGGAGCAGATGAAGCTTGGAGCTAGGCACCTTTCAAAGTCCAAAAAAGTTTTACATTCTGGTTACCTTTTAAATATGATAAAGGAACGAATAAACTGCTCCAATAAAAATAAGTGCAACTCCATGAACGATTACTCTCCTACTAAAGGAACGATCCATTCGTTTTTCACGTAACACATCTACCATTATGGGAACAAAAGGTTCTATGATACTACCTACAGAATATTGCACTTGAATAGTGTGTTGATAATCTTGATTTAAAAAATGTGATTTCCAAGCTATCCGAACATCGGTATCATCGTCTATTATGTAATGAATCGTACTCCCCGTCTTCCCTTCCTTACCAAGTTTATAAGAAATATTTTGCTCATGAAGTGTTCGTTTAAAAACTTCAAGAAACTCATCGACAGATCCATTATGGACAACTAACTCTCGCTTTTTAACTAAAATGACAACAATAACACTAACAATAAGAATGGAATAAAAAAGAAGTAATAGAACTTGACTCGGAATAGTAAATTGAAACGATTCAATGAAACCTATGATGACAGCAAATAAGCCACACAAAATAATAACAAGTTCACTAACAATATAGTCTTTATAAACCCCTCTTCCAACCATTATTTGCACCAATTCATACAACATTGCAATAAAAATTGGCACTAATGACAAAAGTACCGCACTTATCATATTATCATACGCCCCCCCCCTTCTCTTTACGAGTCTCCTGATACTAATCTGTTTTTTATGAATGATATCCATACGTCCTATTCTTTAAATAGTTTCATTTTTTTACATAAACAAGTTTCAATATCATTAAAACATAAATAGGATATAGTGGAAGAAAAAAATTGTTTTTCTCCTCATATACCCAACCTTTCGGGTACATTGTTTCATAAGATAGTATTGGAAAAAATAGTGAGGTGATGTCCAGTGAGTATTGATAAGAACCGACCTTCCTTACCAGAAGGACCAATTAGCGATATTTTAAATTCGTTAGATTCCTTTTTCCAAGATGCTTTTCGTCACTTACAGTCTCCGCGCTTCATTCCAACAAATCAATATGAAACAGACAACGAATACATCATTGAGGCGGAGCTTCCAGGTGTAAATAAGGAACAGCTATCATTAGATATTTATCGTAACTACATTCGTATTAGTCTTCGAGCGGAGGAAATATTGGAGCAGAAAGATGATAAGAACAAGGTTATAAGACACAATAGTAGGTATGAACGTGCAGAGAGAGTCGTACAGTTACCTTTTGTTGTTGATGAATCGGAAGTGAAGGCAGAGTTAAAGGATGGTCTACTGACTATTCGTATTCCAAACAAAAGAAAAAGAATTCAGATTGATTAAGGAGGGATGAAGGATGTTTCCCCCTAATTTCTTTAGACAAAATGGATATCCACAACAGCAATATCCACCACATCATTATTGGCAACAAATGACGCAGTCTCAACAACCAATGCAGCAAGTACCTGTGCAACAAGCAGCACCACAACCGCAACCTCAACCAGAACAACAACAACAGAGTCAAGAAGCTCAACAACAAGCACCTGTACAACAAGAACAGCAACCTCCACAAGGGCAAGCACAGTCACAACAGGCACAGTATGCACAACAACCACAATATGGGAACCAGTACGGACAGATGCCACAAGGACAGCAACAATTCGGCCAACAACCGCCTCCTGTTTTTCACGGTGGGTACGGCGGCTACAGTCACCCATATCAAGGCGCACAACGACCAGGGTTCTTAGCTGCTTTTAAAAACAAGGATGGTCAATTTGACTTTGAAAAAGCATCTACAACTATTGACCAAGTAGTGAAAGTAGGAAACCAGATTACTCCAATTGTAAAACAAGTTGGCAGCTTCTTTACAACAAAATCATAATTTAATTTTGGGATAACGGGGAGTAAACATACTTCCCGTTTTTACATGCTGTATGATTCTTGTGAAATACCAATGTATGATACACTAATCAAAAAGACTTATAGGAGGATTTGATAATATGAATGATGTAATTAAAACAATAATAGATCACCGTTCCATTCGTAGTTTTAAAGATGAACCTTTATCGGACAAGCAAATTGAAGCAATTGTATCATCTGCACAAATGGCATCAACCTCTAGCTACATACAAGCATATACGATTATTGGCATCAAAAAGAAAGAAACAAAAGCTACATTAGCAAAGTTAGCGGGAAATCAATCTTATGTAGAAAAAAATGGTCACTTTTTTGTCTTTTGTGCTGACCTCCATCGCCATAAAGTTTCTGGAAAAATGGAGAATGTTGATGTAGAAAAGTCATTGCAAACAACAGAAAAGCTCTTGGTTTCGGTCGTAGATGCATCCCTTGCAGCTCAAAATGCTACATTAGCGGCAGAATCTATGGGGCTGGGAATCTGTTATATCGGAGGAATTCGAAACGAAATCGAAGAAGTATCTACATTGCTAAAGCTCCCTTCTCACGTCATTCCTTTGTTTGGACTTGCTGTTGGCGTTCCCTCATCCGATACGGAGCAAAAACCAAGATTGCCTATGGAAAATGTATATCATGAGGAAATTTATCAAGAAAATGAAAAATTGTTCATTGAACAGTTACATGAGTATAATAAGACGATTTCCTCTTACTATGAACAACGTACAAACGGGAAACGAAAGGATCGCTGGACACAACAAATGGCAAGTATGCTTGAAACACCTAAGAGAACGCAAATGAAGGAGTTTTTTCAAAAGATAGGATTTATAAAAGATTGATAAAGTTTTCCCCTTACTCAGCGATGCAGTGCATCCTGAGTTTTTTATTTAATCAAGTTTACTAAATTAGGAATATTATACCTATTTTGGTGAAAAATAAATTTGTATTACATACATAAGGGAGGGTTTATTTTATGAAGCATGAGCGAGATGAAAGAGATGAAAAGCCAATGTCAGACGATATGCTAACAAATCGTCAAGGTCACCCTGTTACGAATAATCAGAGCGTTCGCACTGTTGGAAATAGAGGACCGACAACATTAGAAAACTATGATTTTTTAGAAAAAGTAACACACTTTGATCGTGAACGTATTCCAGAACGTGTCGTACACGCACGTGGAGCAGGAGCACATGGTTACTTTGAGTCCTATGGTAAACTTGGAGATGAGCCCATTTCGAAATATACGAGAGCGAAAGTTTTTACTAATACAGAAAAACAAACTCCTGTATTCGTTCGTTTCTCCACGGTTGTTCATGGTGGAAACTCACCAGAAACGTTACGTGATCCACGAGGATTTGCTGTTAAATTTTATACAGAGGACGGAAACTGGGATTTAGTTGGAAATAATTTGAAGATTTTCTTTATCCGTGATCCCTTAAAGTTCCCTGATATGGTCCACTCGTTTAAGCCTGACCCTGTGACAAATATTCAGGATCCTGAGAGAATGTTTGATTTCTTATGTCAAACACCAGAATCTATGCATATGATCACGTTCTTGTTTTCCCCATGGGGTATTCCTTCTAATTACCGTGAAATGCAAGGCTCTGGAGTACATGCATACAAATGGATAAACGAAGAAGGAAAAGCTGTGTTAGTAAAATATCATTGGGAGCCTGTTCAGGGAATCAAAAATTTAACTCAAAAAGAAGCAGATAGTATTCAAGCAAAAAACTTTAACCACGCTACTCAAGATTTATATGAAGCCATTGAAGATGGAAATTATCCCGAATGGGAATTATACGTGCAAATAATGGAAGATGATGAGCATCCTGAATTAGATTTCGATCCATTAGATCCTACTAAGCTTTGGTATAAAGAAGATTACCCATGGCATAAGGTTGGAAAAATGATCTTAAATAAAAATCCTGAAAATTACTTTGCTGAGGTAGAGCAAGCTGCGTTCGGTACTGGTGTACTTGTAGACGGACTTGATTTCTCCGACGACAAACTTCTCCAAGGAAGAACGTTCTCTTATTCTGATACACAACGTTATCGAGTTGGTTCGAACTACTTACAACTTCCCATTAACAAAGCGAAAAAACATGTGGCTACAAATCAGGAAGGTGGCCAAATGGATTTCCGTACAGATTTTGGAAAACATCAAAATCCACACGTTAACTATGAACCTTCTGTAATTGGAGGTTTAAAGGAAGCGGAGAATCCAGGGAAAGAACATGAGCCTTATGTAGAAGGTAATTTACAGCGAGAAAAGATTTCTCGTGAAAACAACTTCGGCCAAGCTGGAGAAACGTATCGTCGTTTTAGTGATTGGGAACGAGAGGAACTTATTTCCAACCTTTCTGGTGCTTTAGCTTCATGTCGACAAGAAATCCAAGATCGCATGGTTGATATGTTAACACAATGCGATGAGGGCTACGGAAAGCGAATTGCAGAAGGAATCAAAGTAGCTGGAGAAGGTACTCACTCCAAGATGGATGAAGCGGTAGCAGAAGCAGAACAAAAGGGTCATCCGTCTGATCCATATTAACGTAAAGATATAATTTGTAGATCGCCTACTAAGTTCGGTAGGCGATTTTTTATGTACAGAGAGATTGATTCGAATTGGTTGATCAACTAATCTAAGAAATTTGCTCTACGAAATGACGATATACAAATCTATGAAAAAGCTGGTAAAACAGTAGTACTGGCTGATACAATGTTTATAATGAAATTGGAAAAGCTAGAATAAAAGAAAACATACTTAATGAAAGAACCCAAGATTTACTGGCTACACTCCATTTTTTCATCGTTGTTACTATCGCTATAATCTAAGGAGGAAAAAATATGACAAAGAAGATGAACGTGGAAAGCTTTAATTTAGACCATACAAAAGTAAAAGCACCATACATTCGTTTGGCAGGAACAACAGAGGGTGCAAACGGAGACAAGATTTTCAAATATGATATTCGTTTTTGTCAACCAAACAAAGAGCATATGGATATGCCTGGGCTACACTCTTTGGAACATATGATGGCAGAGTTTAGCCGCAATCATCATTCCCAAATCGTAGATATTAGTCCAATGGGGTGTCAAACTGGGTTTTATCTTGCAATTATCAATGATGACAACTACGACAACGTTCTTGAGCTTCTTGAGAAAACATTGAATGACGTTCTTGTCGCAATAGAAGTTCCAGCATGTAACGAAATTCAATGTGGTTGGGCTGCATCTCACTCTTTGGAAGGCGCGAAAGAAATCGCGAAGAAAATGCTTGCTCATAAAGACGAGTGGACAGAAGTTTTTGCAACGAAAGCTTAAAATAACCTATAAACCTTAATCATTGAATTCAGACACTTTTTTTCAAAATTAAAATGATATTCCTAGTATTACACCTGTTTTCTATAAATGTGAAAACAGGTTTTTTTTTTTTAATTTGACATGGTCGATACGGCTTCAAAGAAAAAGTTAGTACTGATAAAAGAATTTACATAATTGTTTTTAGCATAAGAAAAGAATTATATTTAAGCCTTAAAGCAGGTAATTTACATATTAAAGCAAAATGGTGAGCATCATAATAAGAACTGATTCAGAAGAGGATGACATATATGAAGAGAAATAAACCTCAAAGGAAGTTCTTACGAATTTCACTTATTCTAAACTTAGCGTTACTTATTCCCTTACTTCTAAGAAAACCACCAATTAAAGATTGGGTTATCGTTTATTTATTTAATGCCCTTACCAACATTCTTATCGATAATACATTGGCAAACTATAAAATAGTGAAATATCCCTTACGATTATTTTCAAAATCGTTCGATACCCATATACTATTTGACTGCTTCATTTATCCTACTTTTACAATTTGGTACAATCAGTTGACATACAAAGATAAAATTATCCCGATTATTTATAAACTCGTACTCATTACAATACCTCCTTTTCTTATAGAACTTTGGGCAGTGAAGAATACAGATTTAATTAAATGGAGCAATAAATGGAAATGGTATCATACATTTTTTGGCCTCATTTTAAAGTCGCTAATGACCAGACTTGTGATAGCAACAGTAAGAAAGGTAGAAAATGGGGTTAAATTTCAACAATAAAATAATATTAATACTACATCATAACAACAGAAAATAAAAAAGGGCGATCGCAAAAAATGAAACTTATCTTTTTGCGATCGCCTTCAAATCAATAAAAATTACCTAGAAAATTAATTGAATGTAATGATCTCATCCACCCCTTTTTGTAGTAACGCTGTACCAATCCCTTTTCCTTGATGGGTAGGAATAAGATAGATAGCGCCTAATTCCACTTTTCCATCTTCCCTAACCGGAGAGAAATTCCTAATTTTAACATGGACGATGAAAAAATAAAGCACATGTAGGTTATTACTCACATGCGCTTTCAATAATCTCTATTGTATTTGAGTCTTTCTTTCGTTATAAGATGCTGGGAGGATTGCTAGGATATTTTCTCGCTGAAAACGACGAAAGGATTTTCGCAGATGGCAATAGCCTTGCATCCATTGTTCACTGTACCCCTCAATGGTCACCATTCGTTTTGTTACTAACCCTTTTTTTGATAAGTACATCAATACTACTGGATGACCAGATTCCTTTGCCTTTTTAATGATTGATTCCAACACAATATCCTCCTTAAAATACATAAAATAGAACATTCGTTCTCACTAACATTATACGAACGAATGTTCTGAAATGCAAGTGTATATAATTGGTGTCAGGAGCTCCATTCTCGTTTTCGACCAAAAGAAGTGAACCACCTTTTCGTTGCAATATGTTGGTTTTGTGTCACTTGATCTGATTCCACTAAGTTAATCATCTCGTCAATCACTTTCACTCTTGAAAGCTCCCCTGTCTTATTTCTGGGGGATTTGTCCAGTTTTTTAATGATAGAAGATAGGTTGGTTTCTTTATTCAACATAATCATTGTCGGGTATGCAGCCAAAACGGTTTGATTTATTTTTTCCTGTCCTGGAAGTGGACACAGGATGCCAGTTGGAATTCCCCATGCAAGTGCTTCCGCCATGGAAACACCACCAGGCTTTGATATAAAAAAATCAGCTACCTTAACGTATTCATGATATTGATCTGAAAAAATAAAATATCGGATTTCTGTACCATTGTCTAATTTTACTCGCGGTGGAATCTCCGTCTGTTTCTTTCCTAAAAACCATAGTACAGTGCTTGGCTTCGTATCTTTTTCAAGAATAGACCAGATTATTTCTTTGGAAATAACACCTTCTCCCCCACCAGAAACAACAATAATTTGTTCTTCTTCAGAGAGTGCCAACTTCTTACGTAATGCGTTTCTTTCCCATGAATGATCCCATATCTTTTTTAACGGAATTCCGTGTGAAAAGAATCTATTTTTCGGCGCTTTGTTTTTTAGAATTCCTAACTCATTTTTTCTAGCAATAAAGATTGCATCAACTTCTTTAGAAAAAGACAAAGAATGTGTTGAAAAGTCGGTTAACACAGCAAATAATTTTATCGGTCGAGTCACATGTTTTTTTAGCATGACACCTAATTGTGTTGCTATTGGGTGTGTTGTAACGATGATGTCATATGACTTATTTGTCCATTTTGCGACAGCCTTTTTCCACCATAAAAAAATTAGTGGTTTCACTAATAGTCCGGCCAGCTTGCAATTCGTTAATCTATAAGTGGTATCCCAAAGTATAGGATATCTAATGCTTTGAAAATACGATTTTCGAATTTTCTCAGCTTTTTTACTACACATTAGAGAAAAAATGTCGATAATTTCTGCTTCATATCCCCGCTCTTCCCATTCTTCTTTTAATGCAGCACTAACTTGGTGATGTCCTTCCCCTATGGATACAGTAAAAATTGCCATACGTTTCATATACAACACTCCATGATTAGCTTCTCTCTCTAGTATCGCAGAATATTGGCAAATTCATACATCAGAAAACACCACACAGACAGTCTTAACCTAATAAATATTCGTCAATAATTTTTAGAGTGTTAGCAAAGGAACAATTGATATTAGAAAAAGCCTTGCCACATTTAGCAAGACTTTCTCAATTCCCATTTTAATAAATTTTCTTCTATTTCTACGTTCTTCATGTTTAATTTTTCTAGCACTCGGATGGATGGAAAGTTATCATGATAGCATTCGGCAATTACTTTTTGAACCTCTTCACTAGTAAATGCCCACTGTATAATTTCGTGGACTGCTTCTGTTGCATAACCTTTCTTTTGAGCAGAAGGGATAAATCCATATCCAACCTCTACGGTACCCTCCATATCAGGTTTCCCTTTAAATCCGATATCGCCAATGAGCTGGTTCGTTTCTTTTTCAATCACAAACCAGACGCCCCATCCTAATTGAGAGGGATCCTCTTGCAACTGCGCTAAATACAAAGGTATATGAGGACCAATTTTGTACCTATCTGCAACGTTTGCTACTAAATCTTTCGTACAAGGTATGATTCTTAGTCTTTCCGATTGTAAGTCCATACTAATTCTCCTTCTTTATAAAAACATCAGATTAATACGTAAACAACACTAATTATGTAATAGGTAATTATGACTATTATAAACATCTAAACTATATTATTGTTTTCTCAAATTTGCAAGAAGATTAATTCATTCCAAACAGAAAACAGCTGATACTTTATGATCAGCTGCTCTAGTGATTTTATATTAGTTAGTTCAACTCTTTTTTCATAGCTACATGGGGAATTCCTGCATCATAAAACAGATCAGAAACAGTTTCGTACCCGATTCTATTATAGAAGGCTTCAGCATGGGTTTGAGCATTTAATTTTAATTCGTGCTTCCCTTCTCCTAATGCTTTTTCTTCCATTTTTTTCATTAATAAATATCCTACACCCTTTTTCCGATATTCCTTCATGACACATACACGCTCGGCTTTTCCGTATCCATCAACGAAACGGAGTCGTCCTGCTCCAACTGCTAGGTCTCCATCATAAACCACAAAATGTATGGAATCCTTTTCGTGACTATCAATTTCAATTTCTTCTGGTACACCTTGTTCTTCAATAAAAACTGTTCGACGAACTGTATATGCATCCTCTAATTGTTCTTTTGTAGTTACTATTACTGCATCCAAAGTCTACTCTTTCCCTTCTAATAAAAACGTTTCATATACTGTCCAGGTGCCATTTTCTAGTTGATATAGTAAGGAAAAACGGTCCACGGTTTCTTCATGATGTATCGTTTCTAAACGTAATCTGCTATATACATCGGAACACTCATCGTTGTCCATATCTTGCCCAATAGTAATGTGCGGTACAAATTGATAATCACTACTATGTGATAAAATTCCTGCGTTTAGCTGCTCTTGAAGAGAGAATAATGTAGGGTTTTCCTTCACTTTCATATAGATCGTATTTGTTACAGGAAAGAAGGAGCTAAATTTATATACTTCCATTGTAAATGGAGATACGCTTTTTGAAACCTGACGAATATACGAGATAATTTCTTTTGCCTCATCCTCTTCCGCAAAAAATGCTTCTTTAAGTGTTAAGTGCGGTGGAATTTTTGTATAGTGTGAATCATAGCGTTTACGAAATGAATTAGCTACATCCTGCAAATTTTTTGATGGAAACAAAGCGATACCGTACCTCATCATATTCCTCCTTTTAGCTACTCTTTATTATGACTCCCTGATCATATGTATTGTTAACTTAACTAAGTTACAACTTTCATCCGCCATGGTGCAAATTTTTCACTTGTATGGAAGTCAATCTTTAAATTACATAGTCTCCATTGTTAGCTGACTTATATATACTATAGTTTCTACACAAAATGCATAATTCCCTTCAATTTTAATACAAATAAGTATTCTGTCACAACTTCTGCCTACATCACGTAAAATAAAGAAAACACTCAGTGAACAGTAAAATTATTTGATTTTTCTTAACTATGGTAAAATATACTAGAAAGCATTTACTGGAGGAGTGGAGAAGATGGCAAATAGAGAACCGGTACACTGTCGTGTTGTTGAAAGAGCAGCAAGAGATTTAATTGCAGAGCGTGGAGTTACAATGAAAGATATCGCACAAGTTGTATTCGATATGCAATATCCATATAACAACCAACTAACGATGGATGAATGTATAGACAGTGTTGATAAAGTGTTAGAAAAGCGCGAAATTCAACATGCAGTTTTAGTTGGAATCGAGTTAGATAAATTAGCAGAGAAAAAAATGCTATCTGAGCCTCTGCAGTCTATTGTAGAAATGGATGAAGGATTATTTGGTGTTGATGAAACAATTGCGTTAGGATCTGTGTTTGGATACGGGAGCATTGCGGTTACAACATTTGGGTATTTAGATAAAGAGAAAAAAGGAATTATTAAAGAACTAGATACGAAATCGGATTCTAGCGTGAATACATTTCTAGATGATTTAATATGTAGTATCGCAGCAAACGCATCTGGTCGCTTAGCGCACCGATTACGCGATCAACAGGAACAGCTTCGGGAAGAAGAAATCAAACGAAGAGACGACGAAGAACGAATTGGATAGAAACTTTTTCAAAAGCTTGCATAATATAAAAAGAAATTCACTTTCCTTAAAACACCTCTAGGAAAACATTTCATCTAGAGGTGTTTCTTGATTGTTTTACCAACTAATGTTATTATTTTGTTCATTGACTGAAATTACTTATGAGGTGAATTGTAGTGAACCCATCAGAATCTCTTCCGAATAAAACACGCTGGATTTATTTCAAGCAAATATTCAACTCCAAATTCCAAGCAAGTTGCCTCAAGGCAAAGATCGAAGACAACTGGGAAAACGGGTATGAAATTGGCCCTTGGGTAGAAGTTCGTAAGCTTAGTAACGATCGGTATGTTGTTCGCTATACGTACGATGAATAGACCTTTTGTTTTCATAAAAATGCTATTTCAGGATAGCTATAAAACTTAGACAGTAAGTTCAAATGACTGTAATTTAGAAGGCGACTGTTTTTCTATCAACTTCGTTTGAAAACTATTGACTATTAGCACATAATCTTATATATTAGTAATTATTGATTGATAAGTATACTGCTCTGTCAATTGATACCTTTAATTAAATGAGACTGTAGCTCAGTGGGAGAGCACTTGCTTGACAGGCAAGGGGTCGTTGGTTCAATCCCAATCAGTCTCACCATACATAAAAACACAAATCCTATAAGGCATTTTGCTTTATAGGATTTTTTATTTCAAAATTGCTGTATGGGTTCCTTGATTTCAAAAAGAGGATGCTCCAATTTTATTGGAACATCCTCAGTTGATATCTAGAATATCGTCCTACATCTAATATTAATATACATCTACATACATAGTATTTTACTCTCAAACGGAGATAGTTGGCGTGTTTAGAATTGATATAATTTTTGCTCTTTGTAAGCCTTATAATGATCTATATTTTTGCTATGTGAACATACCTCTACTTCTGCATTTGTCTCGGCTAAATTCCTCATCACTTCTTTAGGGATATTGATACGCGTTATATAATCACCCAAATCAAAACAAGAAATTCTTAAATAACAACATGCATCATAATCATTCATTATTTTTCTAATAAACTTCTTCTTTTCCACTGTAAATAAAGACGAAATGGTTTCCGTTAATAATCTCTTTAACACAAAATCAAAACATTCGTCTTCTTCCTCGTTAACTATATCTGCAATACGATATATCCAAGAAGCAGTGTAATTATTGCTCGGAATTTTCGTTATTATATTTCCTGAAAAATCTGGATCATACTTTTGATAATAGATGGGGATTACTTTGAGATTTTTTGTAATTGTATTAGGGTTAAAGTGTTTAAATATAAGATCAGGATCAAAAGTAGACTCAATATGAAAGCTAACAATAATTTTTGTAGTCAAGTTTATATTCTCCTTTTAATTAAGTATTTCACCAATAATCTCCGCTAAGAATTCTACAGATCGATTTACTTCCTGTAGTGTGTTATCTACACCACCTATATCAAGTAGGACAGATTTTTCATGTAGATCTTGATTATAATTTGAGTTACGTTCTGAAGATGAAGACGCAGGTATATATACTCCTCTTGACAGTCCAGGATACCGCTCCTCAAGAAGTTCGTGGAGTTTATGAGCAAATTTTAAATTTTGTTGATAGTTTGGATGATTTCTACTAATTACAAAAACGATTTTAGCGACTTCCTCACCATTAATTGTAGTAGTTGTTATTTTTCGCCGTTGACTATCACGATGAATATCAAAAACCATTTTTATACTATCATGATTATTTATAGTAGTGTTTATATTTTCCCTAGCCACATTATGGGATTCACCAAATTCAAGATTTTGTTCTTCAGTCATTTTCGTGTAATCTGTATCATCCCATAATACCGGAATACCTTTACTTTCTAATGTTTTACCTAAATGTTCACCTAATAAAGTAATATTAACAGTTTTATCAAAAGCTGTGGCAAGGTTGTTATCATCCTTCTCTTCTAATTCTGGAAAAAACGATTCGTGTGTGGGGGTATGATAAATATATACTAATGGCTCGTCAGTAGTAGTTGACGTCTGTGATTCTTCAAATACATTGTCATTACTTACAACTAATAATAAAAAAACAATTGTAGCAAATATTGTTGCTAAACTAGGTACAAATAATTTGTTTTGATTTTTCCTAGTAAAACGGCGAACTAGTTTTTCTTCTAACTCTTTTTCAAAACCTTCTCGAATAAAAATAGATTCTTTATTTCTTCGTAGATTTCCCAATATATCTTTATCATCCTTATTTCCCATTATTAAGCCACCCTTCTCCCTTAAAGTCTCCTCCTGTAACCATCTTTTTCCTAAGTATCATCAGTGCCCTATGAAAAGAAACTTTAATATTTGTTTCTGAACAATTTAAGATACTAGCGGTCTCTTTTATGGAAAACTCATTTAACCCTCTAAGAATTACAATTATTCTATAACTTGGTTTTAATTCTTGTAAATAGCTATAGACCTCAGATATAGATTCTTTATGTTCTACTATCTCTTCTGTCGATTTGTTGTTAGATGGTACAATCTTCAAGAATAAATCTCCTAAAATCATTCTTCTTTTTACTTTTCGATAATGGTCAACCTCCACATTTCTTGCAATAGAAAATATAAATGTTTGTAATTCTGATTCTCCTTTAAACTTAGAAATTGATTTAAACAGTCTAATAAAAACTTCTTGAGTTAAATCTTCGGCTTCATCATGATTATTTGTAAATGAAACAATAAAATGGTAGACCTCTTTAAAATATTGTCGATAGATATGGCGAATTTCTTCCTCTGTTTTATTTTCTTCGTTCAAATTTTCCCCTCCCTTACATTCAATTTCTAATTAGTCGTATCAACTTGGAAAAGGTTACAATGTTTTTCCATAAAATATATTTAATATATAACGCTCAACAAATACCCAATTATACTATTCAAAATTACCAATACTCTTATATTGTATATTAGGTTCGGATACTATATAAGGACAAACTGTATATGAAAAAGTACACTCACTCTTCCTTTTTAAGTAATTTTTAAACCCTACAAAAATTAAAAACACTCACTATGGTAAGTGAGTGCCTACACTATCTCCTATTTACGTTCATCACCATTATTCCTTATAAATAGCTTACTAGCACATTAATTAGACTATTTCCTCTCACTAATTCAAATGCCTTTACGTCTATGTACTCCTATGATAATAAAATTTTTACAGTAACTATCCTGTTTTTTATTTTGTAATTAAGAGGTTCTATCAGGATAATCGCAATACTCAATAATGGTTCCTTCTGTATCAGCAGGATTTAAGTAAATAAGACGCCTCCCGTGCTTGTTGATACGCAACGTCTCTTCCATTACCCGAATTCCTTGCTTCCTCAATTCCTGTAATGCTTCATCTAAATCATCCACTCGGTATGCTAGGTGATGAACTCCTTTTCCCTTTTGTTTAATGAATCTAGCAATAGGAGATGTGGTATTATTGGTAGGTGCCAGGAGCTCTGTTCGCATTCCGTTCACCTCCATAATTGCAATCTCACTTTCAACTCCTATTGCTTCACTTGTATATCGATCAATTAATTCCCCGCCTAATACTTTAATATAAAATTGAATACTTTCCTCTATATTTCTAACTGCTACCCCAATATGATCTAACGTTTTCTCCATGCTGGTCTCCTTCTGTTGAGAGATAGTTCTATACTCAGATAACTATCCATTACACCTAAATTATGAATGGCTTATTTGAAATATGAAAGCTCCTTTGTTGTTTTTGAATGACAAGCAGCTTTTATCATTTTATCAAAATAGCACTAAATTTTCTTGGATAAACTATTTGATTAATCGAATATATAATATTGCTTGCTTGATACAAATTGATAAAAATAGCAATGGCTCGTATAGAACCATTGCTTGTTATGCATTAGCTGGTATTTAATGTATCAATATTGTTAACATTAGTTGTTATCTTTGAGTTCCCGTTCTTCCACCATTGTTATTTGTTTCAATTCCAAGTTGTCTATTACAATAACGCTCTATTGTTTGACTTGTTTCAGTGTCTAGTGATTGAGCTTGTCCACCATAATGCTCATTCCCATTTTGGCTTGCTGCTTGGCTACCAAAGTAGCGTTGACCGTTCGAACATGTTCCACCTTGGTTATTTTGACCAGTTGTTTGTCCGCCATACATTCCCGTTCGACCTTGATTGTTCTGACCTATTGGTTCCCCAAACATTCCTTTTCCACCTTGGTTGTTCTGGTCGGAAGTTTGTCCACCGAACATTCCTGTTCCACCCTGGTTACGGTTATTTGTTTGTCCTCCAAACAACCCAGTACCGCCTTGATTATTCTGCCCTGTTTGTTGCCCACCAAATAATCCGGTATCATTTTGTCCGGCTTGGCCTGTATGATAATTATTTGCACCTACGTCATTGTTTTGATTCATATCTCCACAACCAGTCATACCTACTAGTAGTAGGGTTGCCATGGAAATAGAAATTGCATACTTTTTCATTTATTAATCTCCTCCTTTCTCTTATATGATGCCTTTACAATTAACGTAATACGCAGGTTAGTCTTGGAAGTTTTTCAATGAGGAAAATGAGAAAAGCGTAATCAGCTACTAGTAAAGGTAAACACAAAAAAAGTAGCCAGCAATACAACTCTTCGTTGAATCCTGGCTACTTATAGAGAATTACGGAGTAACGTCTCAATCCTTTTTAGATCGATCAGATTCTTCACTATTGCAAATTTCATTATTCTCATAAAAGTGGTTCTAATGAGTTTCTATAGTTCCATCTAATTTTACTGGTTTCTTCGCTATCAATGAGCAAACAACACCGATAACTGGAAAAATAAGTATACCAAGAAGGACCGGTGTGTAGCTATTAAATAGATCAAACCCTACACCAAATGGAAGCGGTCCTAGAGAAGATCCGATAACACCCATTGTTACACCAAATCCATTAATACTCCCTATATATCGTCTTCCAAAATAGTTTGGCAAAATGATAGTTAGTCCTATTCTTTCAAGTCCTCCAGCAATTCCCCAAAGCAACCCAAAGGCAATTGCTAAAGAATAATTAGTTACGAAAATAAGAAGGAATAAAAGAATAATTTCTATAACAAAGATAGCAGTAAGTAAATAATTGGTCTTCACTTTCTCTGTTAAAAAACCAGAAACTAACGTCATCGGTATCCCAACTACCGCCATTAAACTTAAAACAGTTGCTGCTATTTGTGGTGATAAGTCATTGGAGCCAAAGATAGAAATGATATGAAAGGTGATACCTGTATTCACCATTCCGGGGATTCCAACACACACGAGAATAGCCCAAAAAGCCCTTGTCTTCATCGCTTCTTTCAGTGTCCAATTTTGCTCTGCTTGCACTACTGGAATTCCTAGCAAACCTTTCTTTGTTTTTTCCTTACCTTCTTTTCCATCAGGAACTAATCCAATTTCTTCAGGCTTATTGCGTACACCGAAGAATGCAATTGGTACAAAGATAACAAGCAGTGCAATTCCCCAAACTCTCCAAGCTGTTTGCCAATCATATGTTTCAATGATCCATGTATTTATAATTGGAAATAACATAGCACTAAGAAAACCACCTAATGACATGATGCTTAGTGCCAACCCTCTTTTTTTAACAAACCATTGGACAACAAGAGTACTTGATAATAGCCCCATACTCCCCTGACCTAATAAGCGTATAAGAAAGAAACCAACTGCCAGCATCCACATGCTGGAAACGATACTATTAAAGAAACAAGCAATTGCTAAAAATGTACCGACAATTACCATCATTGATCGTTGCCCAAGTTTATCTATAAATCTACCCACAAAGATCATAATGCACCCTGCAACGAGTGTGGCTGCAGAATATAGACCCGATACTTGTGAACGAGACCAACCAAAGTCATTTATATACTGATCAATAATGCTGAATTAGAATACGTTTGACCAGGTCCTGAGAAAAACACACCGATTGCAGCAATCAAAACAATTACCCAGCCATAATATATATTTTTTAAATAGCTAAATTTCCCCAAATTATTTACACCGTCCAATACATATAACAAATAAAGAAATAGACCATAATGATAGTTATACCATAGTTTACACGCACATATGTAAATAGAAAGTACTATTCAAATGAAAACGTTGATACTTATTTTATATCATCAACATTTTTTATAGGGATATGAAGGGAGTTCAGTGTTGCCATAAATTGTGTTAGTGAAAAACGACTATCATAACTAAATTACTTTTAAATTCTCACTAATGCTTTCATTTCGTATAATATTTTACAAAATAGACACCAATATAAAAAGTTAAACTCATAGGTGAGCACTTATATATATTTATTCTACAAACTATTTCTATTATCGAAATATATATGATAAGATTTTTATATTACAATGTTAAGGAGTGAGAACATGTCAGAACATCTTATCGTACTAAATAAGGATGAAGATACGATATCTATCGTTAATCTAGAGACAAACGAGGTTATAAAAACGATTGAAACAAGTCATAATCCTCATGAGATAGTAGTTACTTTAGACGGAAAAAAATCATATGTGGCCTGTTCGTTAGGAAATAAAGTAGATATTATTGATAATGATACTTTCGAAATTGTGAAGCGACTAGAACACCCTGATTTCAATTTTCCACATGGTGTTGGTATTACAAAAGACGGAAAGAAATTATATTTAGCATCTACATATAGCGAAAAGGTTTTTATCATTAATACAGCAACAGATGAGATTGAAAAAGTTATTCCAACATATCAAAAATACTCTCATATGATTTCTTTTTCGCCTGATGGAGAAACAGTTTATGTACCGAACATTGGCAGCAACAACATTACTGTCATGGATGTTCAAAAAGAAGAAATTGTCACTCATATTCCAGTAGGTCCTGGACCAGAAGGGGTTGCTGTTCATCCAAATGGAAAGCACCTTTATGTTGCGAACCAAGAGGATAACACGTTATTTGTGATTGATACAAAAACATATGAAGTACTCTTTAAACGCCGTGTTGGTGGCATTCCAGTCCGACTCGTATTTTCACCAGACGGAAAGTATGCTTTGATTGCAAATCGTGAATCAGGTGATGTTTCTATCATTCAAACAGAGCAACATATTAATGGACAAGTACGTCCATGGGAAATTAAACGGCTTCCTGTAGGCGTTTGGGCTGGGGGAATTGTTTTTAACCAAAATGGTTCATATGCCTACGTTGCAAATAATAAAACAAATGATGTCTCGATCATTAATATGGCTACTTTAAAAGAAGAAGGACGTATAGATGTTGGGATCCACCCAGATGGAATTGCTTACGTAAAACGCTAAGAATTATTTCAAGAAAATGCCTGAGCTACTCTCAGGCATTTTTTTAATTCCCCCCCTCTACATTTCTATAGGGTGAAAACTTGATTATAAATGTTCTACTATTTTCCAATATAAACTTTCCTTTTTTTCACAAATTAAGTAAAGATATTACTTAAAGAGGAGGTTTATTGTGGAATCGATAAAAGAACAATGGTTTGGGAACATGAGAGGAGATATTCTAGCTGGAATCGTTGTTGCTCTCGCATTAATACCTGAAGCAATTGCGTTCTCTATTATTGCTGGCGTTGATCCCATGGTTGGATTGTACTCATCATTCCTAATTCCCCTAGTCATCGCCTTTGTTGGTGGTAGACCAGGGATGATATCAGCTGCTACTGGAGCCATGGCTCTCCTAATGATTGATCTTGTAGCTAGACACGGATTGGAGTATTTATTAGCAGCAACCATATTAACGGGAGTATTACAAATCATTTTTGGTTTATTAAAACTTGCTCGATATATGAAATTTATCCCCCGTTCGGTAATGATTGGTTTCGTAAATGCATTAGCAATTCTAATATTCGAGGCTCAAATTCCTCACTTATTCGGTCAAGGCTGGATTGTTTTAGCTATAGCTTTAGCTACACTTGCGATTATTTACCTTTTTCCTTATATTACAAAAGCAATTCCATCTACGTTAATAGCGATTGTAGTTATTACGGCATTTGTTATGACTTCAGGAACGAATGTGTTTACGGTGGGTGATATGGGAACATTGACCCGTACCCTTCCGATTTTTCTATTTCCGCAAGTTCCTCTATCATACGAAACGTTAGCGATTATCTTTCCTTATGCATTTGCTTTAACTGTCGTTGGTCTTTTGGAATCACTTCTTACAGCTAGTATAGTAGATGATATGACCGATACAGATAGTAATAAAAACAGAGAAAGTAGAGGACAAGGTATAGCCAATATCGTTGCTGGTTGTTTTGGCGGAATGGCGGGCTGTGCGATGATTGGTCAATCTGTCATTAATGTGAAATCGGGCGGACGCGGTCGATTGTCAACATTAGTTGCTGGAGTTGTATTGATATTACTGATTATGATATTAGGTAACATCGTTATTCAAATACCTATGGCTGCACTAGCTGGAGTAATGGTAATGGTCTCTATTAGTACATTTGATTGGAATTCATTACGAACTTTGTTGATCGTCCCAGCTACGGATTCTATAGTAATGGTCGTGACTGTTGTTACTGTAGTACTTACTCATGATTTATCAAAAGGGGTATTTGCAGGTATTTTATTAAGTGCTATTTTCTTTGTATCAAAAATTTCAAAAGTGGAAATCAAAAGTAAACTGGATGAAAACAAGGAAAAACGCACCTACTTTATTAAGGGACAATTATTCTTTGCGTCAGTGACAGAGCCTATTTCAGAGTTTGATTTTAAAGAAGACATAAATAAAGTTGTCCTAGATTTTACGTACACTCACATATGGGATGACTCTGCAGTTGCAGCTATGGAAAAAATTATCACGAAGTTTGAAGAAAATGGTACGGAAGTTGAAGTTACAGGATTAAATGAAGCGAGTACACTTTTAGTGAATAAGCTGCGGCATAAATTAAGTAGTCATTAACAAAAGGAGGGATAAAATGTTTAACAAAATATTATTAGCATCGGATGGTTCAGAATACGCAGTTCGTGCTACAGAAAAAGCGATAGAAGTTGCAAAATGTAATCCTGAAACAACCATTCACATTGTGTATGTTGCTGATGATTCCAAATCCGATGTGTTAAAGAATTGGAATACTCTCGGTGCCCAAGAAAAACGAAAAGAAAAAATTAGACCTAGTGTGGAAAAAATAGAAGAAGCAAATATAAAATATCAAGTGGAATATTTACATGGTGAGCCTGGTCCTGCCATCGTAAAACATGCAAATAATCATGACTTTGATCTTGTTGTAGTAGGGAGTCGCGGTCGTAATCGACTGCAAGAACTAGTATTAGGTAGTGTTAGTCATAAGGTTGCGAAAAGGGCTTGCTGTGCTGTGATGATTATAAAATAAAGAAACCCGTCAAAAGTTGTAACAGGTTTACTTCAAAGGTGCAAACAATCCATTCACAAAGCAATCACATTTGTTTTATTGTTATATCAGTATTTTATTACTAAATAGATTTGAAATCACGAAGTAAAGTAATTCACATCTCTTTTCGCATAGGTGGAAATAAATATATCCTTCCTGTGATTGTGATGTGATTTGCCGTGAGAATTTTAATGGGAAAGGGAAGGACTTGGATTATTTCAGTATATGAAAAGATATATAGAATTTTTTAAGCAATGTAATGAAAGAAACGAGGAGCAATGTTCAATGGAATAAATAAACGGAGAATTTTCCCTTATTTTATAAATAGCACGGAAAACAGTCAGAATAAACGGAGAAATTCCACTTATTGACTCGAATCAATTTAAAAAGGGGGTATTTCCTTTGCATAGGCGGAAAAACTCCACTTATTTGCCAAGAAATTTGGTGAATTTTGATTTTAAACGGAAATTCTCCGCTTATTTTATTTCACTTGTAAGGATAG